>JAJYXD010000066.1 GCA_021791135.1 bacterium
CGGCGAGGACAGAACTCCGTTCGAGCTATCTTTAGAATACACCGCCAGATTGGCAACTTTGAACCGCAGTAAAATAAAGGTTTCTGGTTCCAAATATCGCCGAACTCGGCAATATTAAAGTTATGAACAGAATGAACCTTGGAAGTTTTTGAATACTTGATACAATTGAATTAGCGACTATTTATATACTATGTCAACTTTTCTAGAAGCAAAAAATGAGTTCGATAAGAAATATGGCAAGGACGCTATTTTGGAGCGTTCTATTGTTTCAGTTGACGGAAAGTATCTCGCGGATATCTCGCTAAAAAATAAAAAGGGAGAGCCGAGTGAGGAATATTATAAGTGGCAGTTCATTTCTGCACTAACTCATAGCGGCCTGTACTCAAAAGACTATTTAGGTGTAGAGGTTTACTTCCCGAAAGGAAATAAAAGTTCAGCACCAATTAAAATTGACACCTGTATTTTTGATGACAAGAAATGGGTTGACTTCTATGAGAAATGGAGAAAATCCAAAGATGATGATGCTGTCGAATGGCTAAGGCAACATCTCGTTGGGACAATTGAGTTTAAAAAATCCGATGGCAAAGATATCAAAACCGTTTTTACCTCTCAAGTTAAACCAGAATTAAAAGAATCTGAAAGCAACTACTGTCTCGGATTTTATTATGATAGTGAGCGACTTTATATTTTTCAAAAGAAAAATGGAACAGTTTTGCGATACGATGAATCAAAAAATCAAAAGAAAGATAAAAGCAATACCTCTCAGTTATCACTCGATTTAACAGATAGCTATACCTATGTCCCATCTTTCGAGGCCCTTAAAAAGCGCGTCAACGCTACCCTAGAAATTGATCGGAGCAAACGAACCGTTGATGATCTTGATCCGATAACTGGTGCGGCAAGCTCGCAAATCAGCGAAGCAGTTTCGAGCATACTTAAGACTCTAGACAGAGTTGGACTTCGCAATCCCCGCGGATACGAGATTTTGGTTGAGATGCTCGCTCTTAAGATCTTTGACGAAAAACGTAGCGATGAGTATAAAAAGACCGCTTCGGATAAAAAACATTTGAAGTTTTATCAAACTGAACCAGAAAAAGCAATTTTGAGCTTTTTCATCACAGATATAGAGAAACAATTTTTCAAACTCAGCGATAAGGATGTTCAATCTTTTATTGAACGTATCCGCAATCTCTATAACGATGCGGCGGAGAAATACAATATTATTCTCAAGCCCGTAGATACAGCCACGATCAACTGGCAAGACGAGAGTCATGTTAGGGCCATTGGTTCTGTAGTAGAAAATCTGCAAGATTACAGCTTTATTAAATCTGCCGATACAGACTTATACCAACTGGTTTTTTATAAATTTGCAAACGAATTTACAAAAACTGATAAAGCACAATTTATTACTCCTCTAAAAATCATCGATTTTTTGGTGAAGATAGTAAATCCAGGAACCGGAGAAACAATAATTGATCCTACTGTTGGCATCGCTGACTTTCTCTCAATGAGTTTTGTCAATTCAAAAGGAACTTTAGATGACCACAATATTTTTGGCGTTGATAACGATGATCAAATGATAAAACTTGCCCAGCTGAACATGCTTCTTAATGGCGATGGTAACGCTAACTTAAAATATCAACCAGACAAAGGATCGTTGCTGTATAAATTCAATACAAAAAAAGAACTTGTGTCTTTGGATGTAAAGTTGCACAAGAAAGGAAACTGGGATGATTGGGTGGACAGCACGAAATTGATGAAATTTGATGTAGTGCTTACAAATCCTCCATTTGGTGAAAATAGAAAATTTGAGCCAAAGAATGAGAACGAAAAAGCAGTAGCCGAGCTTTATGAGCTTTGGGATACTGCTCGTTCTGGTAATTGGATGGATCCCGGACTACTTTTTCTTGAAAATGCCTATCGTGTCCTCAAGACACAGGGGCGTTTGGGCATCGTTCTGTCTAATTCCATTGCTTCGATTGACCGTTGGGAAGTGGCTCGCAAATGGCTGGCAAGTAAATTAAGAATTGTCGGGCTATTTGACTTGCCTCCAAACATTTTTGCAGAAACGGGAGTAAATACGACAATTCTCGTGGCCTACAAACCGAGTGATGATGAGCTCCAAAAGCTTAACAAAAATGGGTATGAGGTGTTTGTAAAAGATATTCAGCGAATCGGGTATGAGGTGAGAACAGCGAATCGCGTTAAATACTTCAATCCTGTGTATAAAATTGATGAGAGCGATTTTGAGATTGTTATCAATGAACAAGGCGAATCAATGCTTGACGAAGAATTTAGTGAAACTATCGACAAATTTAGAAAATGGGCACTTTCGCAGGAAGAAACTCTGAAGAAGCTATTCTTGAAATAGTATGCGCTACGTTGATATACCACAAAAGGTAAATATACATGAAATATTGGGGAACAAGTCCTCTTTTTCACCACACAATTACAAAAAGGTTATTTTAGGGGGAGAAAACTATAAGACAGTCAAGGATTTTCTTACAAGTGATTTGGTGAATGGTGAAGAAGTCGGGTCAGATGCATATTTGCGAAAATCTCATAAATTTTTTATAAGGAACAAATCGTTACAGCAAGATACTTTTTTATTGAGCCTTGTTGGGGATAGCGTTATTCCGATATTACCAAGTAAGTTTGTTAATCTCGGATTGCAAGAGGGCGACCTAGTGATATCGAAAGATTCCAATATTGGCGAAACTATAATTTTGGATAAAAATTATCCAAACCACATGCTTTCAGGTGGCCTGTATAAAATGCCGGTTGAGAAGCACAAATATTATCTTTTCGCTTTTCTTAAGCATGATTTTTTCAGAACACAGTTAAATTTTTTAGTGTCAAAAGGCGCGACAATAAAGCACGCCAAAAGACTTTTTCTTGACTGTTTAATACCACTACCAAATCAAAAAGATTCAGAAAAGGTAATTGTCTATCTCGAGACTCTTGTTCGGCTTGCCATCAACAAAGAGAAAAAGATTAAGGAAAACGAGGAATTGATATTTGCTTTGATTGAGAAGGAACTTTCTTCGCACCAAAAAAACAAGGAATTCAGGTATAAGTTTCCCGATTTGCAGACGATACTTGCTACATCACGAATTGACGCAGGCTTTTATTGTGAGGATTATTCTCAAAAACAGTTTTCTATTAGGAATTATGTCAACGACGCGGGAAGCGTTGAGGAATGGAGTTTTGAGATTGGACGAGGACAGAATCTCCAGGTTTCTGCAATTGGGAATAGTATTTACTCCGACCAAAAAAAAGAAAACTTTTATGTTTTAGTTAGACCGACGAATCTTTCAGACTTTGGAACTGTAACAAAATATGAATATCTTGGGAATTCACGTGAGCTAGATACAATATCGGAAGGAGATATCATTTTTTCAGCTGAAGGCTCTGTCGGTAAATGTGTAATGTTCGCAAATCCAAAACAACGAATGATCACCAACATTCATGGAATTGTACTTAATAAGAAGAATCATGATATAGATGAGAGTGCTTTTGTCTGCTGTTTTTTACGTTATCTTAAAAATCTCGGCGTATTAGATTATATTTCAGTCGGTGGACAAGGCGGTAGCTTGGCAATGAAATACTGGGCTGAGGTGAAAATACCATTCTTCCCCAAGAATAAACAAAGAGAGGTATCAAAGTTTTATTATGCCCCCGCTGATTATAAAATAACTAAAGGTGACCTTCCAAGTATAGAAGAATATGATCGAAAGATAAACGAAAAAATAGGCATTCTACAGCTTGACGAACAAGTTAAGATTTTAAAAGAAAAAATCAGTGATGTAGTTGATGCAATTGTTGGTGGGAGTATAGTGGATATTGAGTTTGGTTTTACAGACAAGTTTTAGGACAACATATCCATCTATTTAATCGAATAATCTATCTCGTTCTTGCCCTTGTCTGACTTCGGCTTTGGCACCTCGAACCATTCGGGACGAACTTTGTAGATAGCCCGTAGTTTCTGTATACTTCTATCAATATCCGCGAACTTGAGCCACTTTCTTGGTTCAAAGTTCTGGGCATCGTCCCCGCCAATAAAATTGAGTACACCCTTGTGGCGTGCTCAATCTTCTCAAAGGTTCCAGTAAAACCCTAAGGATTCGGCGCGAACAAAAAAGTGGGTAAGACCGGGCTGGGTAATAAGGTAGTCCCTCGTCGTGAACTCCTCTGGGTGCTTACCAAATATACTTATCTTCCT
This sequence comes from bacterium, assembly GCA_021791135.1. Lineage (GTDB taxonomy): Bacteria > Patescibacteriota > Minisyncoccia > UBA6257 > GWB1-50-10 > JAKAHD01. Next base: position 4,223 of record JAJYXD010000066.1, read on the forward strand.
GGTATCGGTACACTCGGTAAGCAAGCACACACTTTTTTGTCGTGCCGAATCCGCAAAAACTTGTTTTTATAGGATTTATCTGGTATTTTTACATGTGTTATGCAGAAACGCCCTCCTATCATAGTGGTCATGGGGCACGTGGACCACGGCAAGACCACGCTCCTCGACTATATAAGGAAGACGAGTATCGCCTCTCGGGAAGCGGGCGGCATCACGCAGGCGATCGGGGCGTATGAGATCGTATATAAGGAAGAGAAGATTACTTTTATCGACACTCCGGGACACGAGGCGTTCTCGAATATGCGCGCCTACGGAGCACGGGTCGCCGATCTCGCGATTCTCGTTGTTGCTGCGGATGACGGCGTGAAGCCGCAGACGAAGGAGGCGCTTCAAGCGATCTTGGACGCGAAGATTCCCTTTGTCGTTGCGGTGAATAAGATCGATAAGAATAACGCCGACATCGAGCACACGAAGCAAGACCTTTTCGCCGCGGGTGTTGCGCTCGAGGGGGAAGGCGGAAATGTCTCATGGCAGCAGATCTCCGCGAAGACGGGGGAAGGAGTAAACAATCTTCTGGATCTGATTCTTCTTGCGACGGAGATGGAAGAACTCACCTTCGATCCCTCGGCTCCCGCATCCGGCGTGATTCTGACGAGCCGGCTCGACCCACGGCGGGGAATGACGACGGGCGTCATCGTGAAAGACGGAACGCTTACGCGCGGTGCCGCGATCGCGACGCATCATGCGAAAGGGAAGATAAAATTTCTCGAGGACAGTACGGGGAAAACGGTTGACTCGCTCGTTCCGAGCGCCCCCGCGCTCATTGTCGGATTTGAAGATATGCCGCAGGTGGGAGAGCCCTTCCTTGCGGGAACCGAAGCGCAGGTAACATTGTTTTTTACCTCAAAGAAAGAAAGGACCGCCCCTTCCGGGGTGCCTGAAGAAGAAAACGCCATCCGTCTCATCGTGAAGGCCGACGAGATGGCCTCGCTCGAAGCGCTGAAACTCACGATCGAGAATCTGAAACTTCCCGCATCTCCGCGTTTCATCGATACGGGCGTGGGAAATATCACCGAGACCGATGTGAAGCTTGCGGGAAGTACGAGTGCGCTCCTCGTCGGATTTAAGACGAAGATCGACAAGGCGGCGGAGAATCTCGCAAAGTCGCAGCACACGATCGTTATCGATTCTCCCGTTATTTACGAACTCGGAAAGAAGATTCAGGAATACGCAAAAAAACTCATACCGAAGGAAGTCCGCCGCATTGAAGTGCTCGCCACGTTCGGCGAAGCGAAGGGGAAGGAACGTGTGGTGGGAGGACGTGTGGTCCTGGGCCCGATCAAAAATCAGGAACATTTTGAAGTGTGGCAAAACGAAAAACAAATCGGCGAGGGAAAGATAATGAATCTTCAGTCGGGACGGAAGGACGTTCAGCTCGCCGAGACCAATCAGGAGGTGGGACTCCTCGTACAGACGAACGACCCGATAAAGGCGGGATGTTTCCTTTTGTTCAGCGATCCGGAATAACTTTTCTAACGGGATGAGGCCTTTTCGAAATTTGAAGATGGCGAGCGTGATTCAGGAAGAACTGGGTACTATTTTCGCGCGCGAATTCGACTTCAATGGCGCGCTTGTCACGATTTTAAGCGTGACGGTCGACGAAAAATTCGAAGAGGCAAGGGTACGAATCGGTATCCTTCCGTTTGAAAAGGAAATCGAAGTGTATACAATGGTAGAGAGCAAACGGAAGGAGCTCGAACATAAACTTCTCCGAAAGCTCAACGTAAAGCCACTGCCGCACTTGAAGTTCGAGATTGCATCACGCGGGGCGTAGAACCTAACACGACGATGACCATAGATTCAAGGGGTGGTCACAATAGACACTCCTTTAACAAGGAGTTTTTTAAAGTCTGGTCCGATAAGATGGCGTATGTACTAGGTTTCTTGGTTGCCGACGGAAGCGTAACGGATGCAGACGCTTCATCAAGGACCCAATATATTGAATTTACAAACACCGACAAGAAAATAATTGAAAAAATACGAGACGCATTACAATCAAAACACCCCCTACAGTTTCGGAAGCCGAGAGTTACCAAATATCCCGACGGAGCGTTCCATAAAAGTTCTCCAATATTTAGATTGAGAATAGGAAGCAAAGAATTGTTTGCGGACATACTCAAACTCGGTGTTATCCCCCGCAAATCCAACGTAATCACATTTCCAAAAATACCACCCAAACACCTTTCTCATTTTGTGAGAGGTTATTTTGATGGTGATGGATGCATCTATATCGAATATAGAAAGAGGGGAGACGAGGAAGCGCCAAAGAGAATGAGGACTATTTTTACAAGTGGAAGTCAACAATACTTAGAAGGGCTAAGGGAAGAACTTTCGATGGTAACTGATATGGGTAAGGGGAATATGTATTATGAGCATCGTGCTTTTCGGCTTGTATATGACACCAACGAGAGCAGAAAGCTGTTTAGATTTATGTATAGGGGCAAGAGAGATTTGTTCCTCAAAAGAAAGTACAACATCTTCAAAAGTTATAAGATAAGTAGACAAAGGACGAGAAAAACTGTTAAATCAAATTAGAACTCACGGCGCCGTACCCAAGTGGTTAAGGGAGGGGTCTGCAAAACCCCCATCGCGAGTTCGATTCTCGCCGGCGCCTCACACGAAAAACGTGCGAGTACTATATACGACGATGAGTAAGGAACACTTCGAAATCAAATTTTTTCTCATTCTCCTTCTTTGCGGGTTGGCGCTCGTCGTACTGGTTTTTCTTCCGGCCCTGAACGCGATCGTGCTCGGACTCACCTTTGCGGTGTTGTTTCATCCGCTCTACGTCAAATTGCGAAAGGTTCTGCCGAAATGGGAGTGGCTCGCCGCATTTGTAACGGTTATTGTTGCGATTGTGGTGATACTCGTGCCCCTCATATTCTTCGGGGTGAAGATTGCGGGAGAGGCGGAGGGGCTTTATGCGCGCCTCACATCCGGTGTCAGTACCCCACTTCTCGAGTCGTTCCACGGAGAGCTCCAAAGAATTGCGCCGTGGCTTAACGTGGATCCGAGCCAATACGTGAAACAGGTGCTTGAGCTTGTAATTGCGAACGCGGGTTCGGTGCTTTCCGGATTTGCGAGCGTTGTCGGTACGATTCTCCTGTCGTTCTTCACGCTTTTTTATCTTTTGAAAGACGGCGCGTCGATCGAAAACACCATTACCAAGGTGAGTCAGCTCTCGCGGGAGCGTACGAATGAAATTGTTTCGAAGCTCCGCGGCACGGCGAACTCCGTTTTGAGGGGATCTCTCGTGATCTCGGTCATCGAAGGAATCGCCGTCGGCATCGGGTTCTGGGTGTTCGGTCTTCCGGATCCGGCGCTCTGGGGCCTTACCTCGATTATCGTCGCGCTTGTTCCGGTGGTCGGCATCGCGCTCATTGTGGTGCCCGCGGCGCTTCTTATGATATTCGAGGGAAACATCATCGCCATGGCCGGGTTCGTGCTCTGGATACTTTTCGTCGTAGCGCTCATGGAGAATGTATTGAGGCCGCGCTTCATCGCGCGCAGTACGAAAGTTCACCCGCTTCTCGTGCTCTTCAGCGTCTTGGGCGGCATCTCGTTTTTCGGCGCGATGGGGTTTATATTAGGCCCCCTGGTGTTGAGCTTCTTTCTCGCACTTCTCGAGATTTATCCGACGATCATTTCAGGGCGGGATGATGCTTCGGAATCCGGGGAACGTTAACGAAGAGAATCATGAAACGTTTGGGAGTGAAGATTATTATTGTCATCGTGCTCGCGCTTGTGATATATTTGGGACTAGTTCTCTTCTCCGCTCCGCTTCAAGCACCGAGTGATGGGGGGAGAGTGGGGAACAACGGATTTAAAGGGCCCGTCGGTGTTCCATACGTGAAAGGACCAACGAGTCCATCTCCGGCAGGAAATTGAAATGCGGTCATGGTTTAGTGGTAGAATACGACCTTGCCAAGGTTGAGACGGGGGTTCGATTCCCCCTGACCGCACAAACAATAAGAACCGCTACAAAATCGTAACGGTTCTTATTGTTTGTGTATTTATACAACCACGCTCGAACCTATTTTACCAAGAATTGCTGAACGAAAACAGACGCCGCTCCGCCGCCCGCCTCCGCTAACGCTCCGGCGACAACCTCGCAGAAATTTCCCTTACAATTTTCTTTTTGCGCGCCCTCCTGGATTTTTTCAATAAGGAAAGGGGAATTTCTGCTCGGTTCCGCCCGTGAAGTTTCTGGCGGTGCGGCGGGGCTACCAACGTTCACGGGCAAGGCGTTTCCTCCCCTTGAACCCCTCCACGCCCTGCCCGCTCGCTCCCATATAGATTTGGCGAAGGCAGTCTTAGAGAGTTAAATTAACAGATCGTATCGGTATTTCTCTCATCCGTTTGTGTCGCTCGGTCCATATTTTTTGAAAGTACCTTTTAAAGGAACTCAAGGGAAAATATCCAGAGCCAATCAACGGTATTGGCCCAGTATCAATAAGAAACCACTGGTGTTTTTCTTTCGACCATACAAAATTACCTGGGTGAATATCGAGATTAATTTTAAGCCTCCTTGCCACCTTCTTATATAAACGAAAAAATTCTTTCAAATCTTCAATAGCGGAAGTATTTCTATCAAAGAAGTTCGTTCTAAGTAATTTGTGTCCCGTCTCCCCATTTATATATTGTCTTGTAATTACCTTGGTAGTTTCGTCATAACTAAGAAGGTGTGGAATATACTTTTTCAACTCGCTCCTGAGAAGGGTGTTGGTAATTTTTACTTCTTGATCGTTGATAAAATAAATAGCGCCAACACTTTTCGGCACCTTTTTAATTTGTTCAGTCTCTTTAGTAAGGAATAAAGAGTTATGTGATCCATCAGCAAAATGGATACTGTGCACACCAACTTTTTTGTCAATTACCGCTAGACGATATAAATAAATAGCACTGAATTCTATCAACGAAAGGACCGTTGATCGATCACTGCTCTGAGAAATATCGTACCAACGATTAAATGCGAAACGTAAGAATGGGCAAAGATTATTATAAGCCAGCCAGATATTTAACATGACGCTGGATTCCCATCTATCTAATTGGATAGTTCGCGCAATTCTTTGAATTTCTAGAATTTTTTTTAAGTAATTTTCCTTTGTCACGGTGGCGTGTATTTTACCCATTTTTTCAAAGAGAGTAATATCTTGGAGCCTATTTGCACTTAGAACTTGTTTTAATATAAGTTTTTGGCTTTGATTTGGATAACGTAGATAACGAAAATTGTTACGACAAGAAACTTTTAGTATATCAAGCTTAGCTTTCGCGCTAAGTTCTCCAAAAATAGATAAACGTGAAAATAAATTTTCTACAGAGTATTCAACTTTCATAGATAAATAGTATCATTTTTTTTGATTATACTGTCTTCTAACCAATAAATCAGCTATAATAAATGGCATGAACGACCTCAGTAAAAATCAGACATACTTAAAGATCAGACGAAAATTTTTGGGAAGCTCTGAAACGAACAGAGCCGCTCTTTTAAAATTTATATCCGACTGCCTGAATCATTTTCCTCGACAATCCAAAACTCCGTACCTTGGGACAAATAAAGAGATTGATTTTTCTTTTGTCAAAAAATATGAAAATTTGCCGACAAGTCCCAAACCCGCTTCAGTTGTATTGGACGGGGCTATGAAATTTTTCCAAAGGTCAATTCTTTGGCACTCCCCTCATGCATTGCAAAATGTAACTCCGCCGCCATTACTTGAAGCGGTGGCCGTTTCTACGGTCGCCAATTTATATAACCTAAATCTTTTATGGGATTACGTTAGTGCTGGAGTACAAGAAGCGGAACAGCAAATAGTGCGGCAAATCTCAAGATTAGCTGGTTGGGCTGGGGATAGTGATGGGGTATTCACTTATGGAGGTAAGGGTTGTCTTACTTATGCAATTAGGGTCGGCATTAATCGTTGTTGCCCTCAATTCACGAAGGAGGGCGTCAATGGCTTGAGACCAGTTGTTATTACGACAAGATTCAATCATTACATTATTGAATCAGTCTGCGCATGGTTGGGTTTGGGAAAAGATGCTTGCGTTCGAGTAAAAACACTCGCCGACGAAACGATAGATTTAGTTGATCTCAAAAATACAATCAATCATGCACTTTCCGAAAAGAAACCAATAGCATGCATTATTCTTTCTGGCGGGAGCACTATAAACCTTAACATAGACAGAGTTGATGATGTGCGAAAAGTCATTGAGGGGGCTTGTTCTAATTTCAATCTAAGTTATAAACCATTCGTCTATTTTGATACTGTTGTGAGTTGGCCGTGGTTGTTTTATAAAGATTATGATTTTGAGAAGAACGAAATTGGGGTACCAAATAAAATTTTGTTAAAGATAAGGAAGGCTGTAGAACTTCTGAGGACGGCTGAATACGCAGATGCGATAGGTGTTGATTTCCATAAAATTGGCTTCGCTCCATATAACAACAGTGCATTTTTCGTGAAAAACAAACCCGAACTGCATTCGGTAGTGAGCGACACGCCGATTATGCGAGAGCGAGGTGATTTTGGGAGCAATTTCTTGCAACATCACACAATCGAACATTCAAGGAGCGCGGCCCCGGTTATGGCAGCTTGGACAATATTACAGAGTTTGGGTATTCAGGGTTTCCAAATGTATCTCGCCCAAATGATGGTTGTTGGTGATGTCTTTAAAAAAATTTTACCCCGATACGGATTCGAACTGTTGAACTCGCAATCACTATGTTACGCATCAATCTATTATCCGATACCACCACAAGGGCCAAAAAATTTCAATGAGATGCATGACGGAGAATTGAAAGACATCAACTATGCAACTCAATACATTTATGAATTATCAAAATATTTTTCATTGGGAGGTGATGGTTTTCATTCTTCAATCGATGTCGGCTTCCTAAAAAATTTATCGAAATCCAAACTCGGAGCAGATATGAGCGCATTACGAGTTTATCCTATGTCTCCACATGCAACAGCAAAAGAGGCAGAGTATTTAGCCAATCAACTCGGAGAGATGAAAAATAAGTTTGACAGAGAGTTTCGATATATAAAATCTGACGCGCCTGAAGTGGTGCACAAATAGATTATGGAAAATAAATCACAAAAACAAAAGATAACAATAATTGCAGGTCCTTGTTCGGTAGACAAAAACAATGTCGATCAGCTTTTTCGTATCGCCGATATCAGGGTTACTAACCTGAACAACGAAATCCGGCGGGCTATTTGGGGGCTGCGTGTTGTGGGTTTGAAATCCAGAACGAGCATGAATAGTACGGGCGAAGGAATGGGTATGGATTTTCATGAATATATACACAATACTGATATTGTTACCTCAAAAAAATCAGTAAACCACTTTAAGATGGCTCCGAGCGTGGAAATTGCACGGCGATTAGTTGAAGAGACG
>JAJYXD010000020.1:0-3522 GCA_021791135.1 bacterium
CGCACTTCCCTATCTTTTGGGATGGCTTCTCGGAAAGTGGTTCGACGTGAAGGGACTGAAGACATTTTTCTACGGGCTTGCGGGATTCACTTTTCTTTTCGCCTCGCTCGCGTTTATCGACGCATACTGGTGGAAGGTGGTTGTCGCGTTCTGCGTCGGTATCGTGATCGAACTGCTCTCGGTCGGTAGCAACGAACTCATCACGGTGTACTCCCAGCCCGAGCATTTCGGGAGAGTGAGCGGAGTCATGAGAAGTATTTACGATGTGGGAAGTTTGGTGGGGCCGCTTATTATAGGAATTCTTATCGATGCGCAGGGCATGCGAGTTTCATTTTTGATTCTCACGTGTCTCATGGGAGCGCTTGCGCTCGTCTTCTACTCCATGCGCGGAAGAATGGGAATTTTGGGACGAGAAGTACCTTCTTCAGGGGTCCACAAACACCGGATCTAAACCACCTCCCTCTGATAGCACTCCTCGCAGTAGACGAGCTCGGGTCGCTCCGGAGCATAGGAGGTCTCAAAGGTATGAGGACAGGTTCCCTCGTGTCCGTGAGTGTTCTTGTCGCACATGCACTTTCTTCTCCACAGTCTCAGAGGATTCCTCTGACAGAGGCGTTCGTAGTGTCTGCAGTTGGGACAGAGTCGGGGTAAAGGAAGGTGCATCCTCCGGTAGAACTGAAGCTCCTCGGGGATGATCCGGAAGGCGGTGGTACACTGATGGAGGCAGGTTCCTCCATGGAGACAGCCGATGGTCTCTTTGAGGATTTCGTCCCTTATGGTGTCGATATGGTCAGGGAGAGACTCGGGCTTCATCGTGATTTGATACTCCTTCGTCTCGGGGTCTTTCCAACGGTAGCCTTGATTCAGGGCTTCTTCTTTGGTCAGGGGGAAGTACTCCTGGGCGATCGTTTCGTTATACGCAAAGGGAGAGAGTTCGGGAGGAAAGAACTCGCCGTATTTGTATACTCTCCCCTTTTGATCGATATAAGGCATAGTCATCATATGCTCCTTGATACGAGGGATGAGGGACTCATACTCCTCCTTCGTGTACTGCTTGTTCAGGATGCAGTACGATTTGTTCTTGGGCCGATACAACCGAAAACATAAGAAGAATCAGGACAGAGATGCGAGTATTGAATATTGCTTGTTGACCTGCTGTGCGTATAAAACTTACTTTCGTAGTTGTGATCCGCCGCTACGCTTGCTTCGTAGCAAAGTTCCGAGTTAAGCGATCCGGAAACATCGTAGGTATCTTTGTAATTGTAAATACGCCAACAGTACTTCACGTTTTCGGTATTCCAAGAATCGAATGTAGAAAGAGTATTCTTGGTATTTGAGAGGTTATCACCGGATGAGTGGACTGTGTTCGTCATGTTGGAAAACTTATGTATCGAATTTCTCCTAAGATTTTCAAACTCCTTATTTAGATTCTGTATCGAGACATAAGACCCGAGATCCACTTGTGCTATGGCCCGTTCGTATTCGTCTTTCGAGAGAGATCTGTTTTTAAAGTAGAACTGCTTGTTCCGCAAATTTGAACTCATGAAGCAGTTCTGGCAGTTTACACAATCAAAAAGAAACCTCGAGTTTATGCACTCTCGAGAGTTAACAAGAAAATAAGCGTTATGCGCTTTGACCGCGTCCGCACACCAGTAACAAAGTTCCGAATCTCTGGTTTTAAAACAATCGACACAGTCGCGGCTTTTATCGATTATTGAGGAATAAAATACGTTTTCGGAGTAAAGCGCCGAGTAGGCAAGATATATGTTCTTGCTGTACCCGGTATAGTTTGTATAATCCGATCTCTCGTTATTGAAGTTCCATGCATTCAAGACGGGAAACTCTTTTACCAATTCCTGGTACTGACCAAAAAATGGTCTCGAGAAGTCGTAGTCCCTGGAATATTGGAAAGAATCCCAAGTATCTCCCCACCAACACTCCGGACAATACACCGAAGGGCTGCTATCTTCCGAAAAATTCGATAAAATAGCTTTTCCGCATATGCCGCACACTCTTCTGTAAAGAGCGCGGTCGTTTCTGAATAAAAAACGGCGCATGAATCTGCACTCCGGGCACCACGTCGGCGGCGGGACTTTAATCTTCTCATAAAACGTAAAGTCATCGGGCTCGATGACAAAAGATTGCTTACAATTTTGACAGTTCTTAATTTCTTGATTCATTTTATTGGGTGCTATGCTATAGCATAGCACCTGCTATAACGTCTCTGTTTGATAGTGTTGCTTGTGGTTTTGGCAGGTTTTTGTTTCAGCGTTCATTTGTAATTTTTATCCAATCTATCGAGGCCGGGCCTCGATACTATTGGGGATAACTCAGGCGAGCCAGTTCGCAATGGTGTTCGCAAGCTCTTTAGTATGGCCTTTGAATCCGTGATTGGCTCCTTTAATAACCTTATAAGTAAGTTCAGGTTGGTAACTCCTCAAGAGCCCGACCGCTTTCCGTACGTTTCTTTTCCAAAAAAATTGATCCTTGTCTCCATACACAACAAGTGCCGGTTTTTTGATGGATTTGAAGTATCGAAAGAGCGGCCTCTTCGAAAGCTTTACCTTCCCCAGTGCCTCAAAAAACGGAAATACGTTATAATCCCCGTCCGGATTCGCGATATCGTAGAATCCTTTATATGAAAAAAGACCTTCCGGATATGCATCGGTTACCAGTTTCAATCCTTCTTTCTTGTTTCTTTTTTTCTTCGCCTCCGTGAGAAGTTTCCAGAATCTCGATCTTCCGAGAATGCGATAATAGATGCCGGTATCGTCTCCGCCGGAAAGTAAAACATACTTGCTTATCTCGTTTTTGGGCTTATAGAAATTATAAACGCAGATCTTGTTCGCTCCGGTAGACGAACCCATAAGATAAAATTTCTTGTAACCGCGTTTCTTGAGAAACGATACCGCTCCGTCAATATCCGGTACGCACTCTTTGATTTTTTCATATGCCATTCCGAAATACCTTCTTTTCGTTTTTCCTCCGCGTTTCATGCTCAATCCCTTGATGATGTGCGCGCCGCGGTTATTGAAGTAGAGAATTGTAATCCCTTTTTTCTGTAATGCAGCAATCATCGGATAATTCTCTTTTCCTTTATAGAACACAGAGGAGCTCCCGTTCCCGTGGAGATAGATTACCGCCGCTTTCGCGCGCTTTGGTTCATAGAAAAGCCCGGGCAAAAGAAGACCGTCTTTGGTTTTGATTTCAACAAATTCGGGTTTGATATTGTTCATGTCTCTATTATAAATTATCGAGGCCGAGCCTCGATAGATTGAAGCCCGGCCCTGATATTTTTCTCATCTAAACAAAAATTGAAATGCCTGATACAGTATTCCTCCCGCGGGAGGTTGAGATCCCGGTGCCGGAGCGGGGGGCGGAGGAACTGCTATCGGCGGTTGAAATTGCTGAGGTGGCTGCTGCATACCTTGTCCCTCTATCGGCATCATAGTGCCTCTTTGAGTTTCTGTTCCCGGTCGAAGACTCTCTTCTGCCGGCACATTCTGTGTTCCACACGATGCT
>JAJYXD010000020.1:3532-5549 GCA_021791135.1 bacterium
GCATATTCTCCAAAAATCCTCGTACTGCTTTCTCGTCGCCGGGCATCATGTTTTGTAAGGTACCCGGCATCATCTCGATCCGATCACCCGATTCTCTCCGCTCGTTTTGTCTTTGTCCGGATCCCCCGGGCATCGTTCCTTGTCTTTCGCCCGGAGTAATCTGCGGTGCTCCGCCCGGTCTGAAGTTCGCGCATGCTTCGGGGTTAGATTCACAAAACGATCGGCACTCCTTACACCCTCCGGGACCTGCTTGCCCCGCAGGCGGCATAAATCCACCTTCTCCGGGTTTACCCTGATTCCTACTCATTGTCTGCCGGAAGCACTCTCCCATTTTATTTCCCAGGTCTTGAGAAGGCATTATGGTGCCGCTCTTGAGCTTCTCGAGTGTATCGCTTCCTACGGCATTCGAGATGCAGGTTATTGCTTCGGGAGGCGCTTGATTCAGCGCTTGAGTGAGTTGTTGTTTTCCCTCCTCCATTCTTTTTAAATCTTCTGCCGGAATCATTCCGTGATCTTTCCCGAAGCTGAAGCATATTTCCTGATTCGTTGGATTATTACAGAATGCTTGGCATTCTTCCTTATTCGTACATCCTCCGGGACCTTTCCCGCCAGTTTTCCTTGCTATTGCGGCTTCTTCCGAATTCATCATACCGGCGGCTTCCGAGAACGCGATACATTCTTCGATATGACTTTCTTCGTTACAGTATTTTTCGCACTCCTCCTTGCCGTTACATGCCGGAGGTTTCGCGCCTTTCTTGATCGCCTGAAGCATTTGTTGCGAGCTCTGGGCTTCTTCGGGACTCATGAATCCCGCGGCCTGGGCGAACGTCATGCACTCTTCCATATGTGCAGCATCTCTGCAATAAGTATTGCACTCCTCCTTGCCGTTACATGCCGGAGGTTTTACCCCTTTTCTGATTGCCGTCAGTACCTTTTCCGAATCTTGAATTTCCTGATCGCTCATAAGACCCGCGGCTTTTCCGAATGCAACGCACTCCTCCATATGAGATGCTTCGCTGCAGTATGCGTCGCATTTGTCTTTGCCGCCGCATGCCGGCGGCTTCACGCCTTTCGCGATCGCCGCTTGTACCTTCTTCGCTTCCGCGAGTTCGTTTGCCGACATTATGCCGTTTTGCTCCGCGAATGCGATGCATTCGTTGATATGGGAAACATCATCGCAATAATTTTTGCATGAATCTTTCGTGGTACACCCGCCGGGGCCTTCCCCGATTTTTGTGAACCGCTTCGCCGTCTTAAGTTCTTCCGACGACATAAGATTGTGTTTCTCGGCGAATGCAAGGCAGATGTTCGTATGTGCCGCATCATCGCAGTAGGTGCGGCATGTGGTTTTATCCGTACAGTTTCCAAGTTCCGCTACCGGATACTGGATACTTACGGCTGTCGAAGCGGCGGTTGTCTGCGCCGAAACGTTACCGGTGACAAGTGTCGTGCCGATGAGGATGCTTATTCCCAAAAGGCATGCACTCAGAAGATATCGTTGTTTCATAAGTAGAATGTTAATATAAAAATAAAAATGACCTTTATTGAAACGGATTGGTTTTAACATTTGAAAACGGATTGGTTTTATTAACCGGATTTGTATCGGGCAAGTTACTCACAGGATTCGTAACATCCAAAGAAGGGAGCACTCCCTGCGTAGCGCTTTCCGTGAGAGCTTTTGCGTTGTCTTCGGCTTTTTGAATCGTCTGCTCTTCCGGAGTGAGCGCGGTAGTACTTTTCCAGTACCAGTACCCCGCGGCGAGGAGTACGAGGGCGACTATGGTTGCGATAAGGAGTTTTTTATTCATACCTTTATTATGCACCTTCAGTCGTTACGCCACCTCCGCCTGATAGCATTGTTCGCAATATACGATTTCCCGTCGTTCCGGTGCATATGACGTCTCAAACTCATTCGGACAATGTTTCGCTCCATGCTGATGGGACGCAGTATTCATATACGCCGTTTCTTGCCCCGAGCTTGTCGAGGGGTCAGATTTGATCCCCGCACACTGACATG
>JAJYXD010000020.1:5559-11614 GCA_021791135.1 bacterium
GTTCGATGCCAAAGCTTCAGGGGGCTGCTTTTCAAAAGACGCTCGCAGTGTCTGCAGTTGGGGCAAAGATGGGGTAAAGGAATCCCCATCTTTTTGTAGAACGTGAATTCCTCGGGAATTATCTTGAAGGCAGTGGTGCATTCGTGGATGCAGGTACCCTTATGTCCGCATTCGATGGTTCGATTTATCGTCTCGTTCGGGGCTTCTTCTATGTGATCGGGTAGTCGGTCTGGTTGAATTTGGACTTGATAGTTTCGCATTTTGGGATCTTTCCATCGATATCCCTTTCTCTCTGCTTCTTCTTTGGTGAGTGGAAAGTATTCCTGCGCGATCGTCTCGTTGTATGCGAAAGGAGAGAGGTCGATAGGGAAGAATTCCCCGTAGTTATAGACTCTCCCCTGCTTGTCGAGATATGGCATCGTACTCATGTGTTCGATGATTTTTGGTACCAGCGCCTCGAATTCTTCTTTCGAGTACTGCTTGTTCAGAATACAATACGATTTGTTGCGAAAGCCGATGCATCCGAAGATGTTGTTGCAGTCGAAGCAGTTGTATGAATATTGGATATCGAATCCGCCCCAGATCAAAGCGGAATATATGATTCGCTTGCCGGAACAGCTCATCGCTTCGCATTGCTCTTCGGCTCCGTTCCACGCGACCATCGCATCCCAGATGTCGGAGCAGTTGTGATGGACGCGGTAGGAGTAACGGACGTGTTCCGCATCACGAATGTCGAATCCGCGCACATCCTTACTATTCCTGATGTTATCGCCGATCGCGTTCTCGGATTTTATGATAGTTGCGAATTTGCGCGGAATACGAAGTTTGAGTTCTTCGAACTTTGTGCGAAGCGCCTCCAATTGTCGATAACTTCCAAGATCAAGTCTCGCAAGTTCTTTTTCATATTCCTCCTTCGTATATTGCTTGTTGAGGATACAGCGTTGCTTGCTTCGAAGGCCGACGCATGCGATGCAGTTCGTGCAGGTTCTGCAGTCATACAGAAACCACGAGTCGACGCACCCTTCGCAGCTTTGTGCAAAACGCACCCCGTTGGATTTTGCACAATCGATGAGTTCGTATGAGTGTTCGGTGTTCGTTGCCTGATAAATATCGAAGCTGTGTTGTACGTCAAGAACGCCGCTGAAGCAGTACGCCGAGTCCTCTCCCCCGTCGATGCCGATGCAATCATAGCAATTCTTCAAATTCAAGGCGATATTTGAGTATTCGCTGTTTACGAGATTTTTTTGAATGAGATTCGGTTCCGGAACCGTTTTCAGTAACTCTTGAAATTGCTGGAAAAAGGGTCGTGTCATGTCGACATCACAGCCGTATTCGAGCGGATCCCATGCGTCGGATCGCCAGTAATTCTGTTCGTATACCTTATAGCCGCTTTCCTGCCGAAACATCGACAAGACCGTTTTCCCGGTCGCATCACACGTACGTCGGTACCATGAGCGCTCGTTCCTCCAGCTCATCCTTCGCACTGTTCTGCATTCCGGGCACCATGTGGGCGCTGGAATTCGCATCTTCTCGTAGAAGACAACATCATCGGGTTCGATGACGAACTCCTTTTGACATGACTGACAGGTCCTCTTCAGGGAGACACTCATGGTTCCATTATACCCTCTAAAATGGAAAACCCGCAAAAAGCGCGGGTTTTTAATTATTGTCTAAGCGGAGATTATCTCCTTTCCGCCAAGTTCTCTTATAATCGCCTTGGCGAGAGGGGCTTCTGACTCAACTTCTTCCTCGGTTAGGACAGCGAGGAGTACGGGTTTTTCAAGCTCCCGCTTCTCCGATTCGGAGAGCCACTTCATACTTTCCGCGGTTTGGGGAAGAGAAAGGTCTTTTTTCCTTTTTCTGATGTAAAGCATCTGCACCTCCGTGCGGTTTTCTGTACTGTAAGAATATCATTTTTTGGAATCAAAGCAATCTATCAAAGCCGGGCCTCGATAGATTAGTACGATTTAAAGTGGATGCGGCCGTCTATCTTGGCCATCTTGCGGTAGAAATTCAGATCCTCGCTCATGTGCCGCGAGTTGAATATGATCTGGTCCATTCCCTCCCAAAGCAAGAACCACGCCGCAGGTTCAAGAAACACTATCAGAAACGAAGTATACAAACTTCTCGAAGGATCTCTAAACTCGACGAGTGTTGCGGCGACCATACAAAGAATACCGATAACCACCATGCTTATTCCTATCTTCAGGATGCGGCGCCTTTCTTCCGAGAACAACTGGTAGTGTTTTTTGAAGTGCGCCGTAAGCCGCTCCTTAATGGCCGTATTATGCGGCTCGTTGTGCTCCTCTTTCGGGATGTGAAGTATGAGCTCGATCTCGTCGCCTCTCTTGTCGCGCGTAATTCGTTTCAGCTCATCAATGAAGTCAACGGAGAGCGAACGGGTTGAGTACGGCTGTATATCGAAGTCCGAGAAGATATCGTTGTACCGCTTGAGCTGCATACTGATCGTCTCCGGAACCGAAGGAAATGGGTGTGTCATAAGATAATTAAATCATAAAAATCTTTGCGTGATAAGAACCAGGTGAGGAAGGTTGTGGAAAACCGATGGTTTCCCAGACCAGGGGTCGGGGGATTTGTATGTGGACCGTACCGGATTCGAACCGGTGACCTCCTCGTTGCAAACGAGGCGCTCTACCAGCTAAGCTAACGGCCCAGTGCGTATAGTGTACGATGAGACGGGTGCGGGTTCAAGCCGAGTACGCTATAATAGGAAGAGATTATGGACGGTTTCAAAAAACGTCTCTTGATTGAGCTTGGAATTACCCTTGTGCTTATCGTCGCGCTCTTGTGGGGTATTTCTTTTTTTAAGGGTAATATCAACGACTATCTCGCGAAGATCACCCAGGCGAGGCGCACGCTGGCGGATCAGACGACAAGAGTATACGACGAGGCGATACTCGAGGCGCAGTACAACTCCAAGGCGAAGAACTATCTGAACGTTCTCCAGAGCGCCATCCCCTCTTACGACGAGTTCATCAATCTGAATCAACTGCTTCAAACGGTTGCGAACCAGTATCAAATGACCTACGCTTTCTCGTTCGCGGGCGAGACGCCGCCGACGCAGGGTTCTCTGGGATCGGTCGGATATTCGCTCGCGCTCGGGGGGAACGACATAAGAACGTCGCTCTCGTTTTTGAAGGCGATGGAGGGGTTCAGATATTTGAACACGATTGACAATGTTTCCTTGAGAAGCGACGAAAAGGGATTCTCCATGACGTTTAGAGGAAGGGTTTATTACCGATAACACCATGAAAGACAAGACAAAAGCAATTCGCCTGCTTTCCAAAAATCTGCTCTTCATCGTGCTCGCCTCGGTCATGGTAATCGCGACGGGCGCCTTCGTCATCTACAGTATCGTCTTTCTGGGATCGAGCTTGGATAGTGCACTTGAGGCACCGAATGTTACTCCTACACATGTGCAGTTCAATGTTCAGGAGTTCGAGAAGCTGAACTTGATTCAAAAATAGAATTCCCTTACACTCAAAATCGTAATTTGGGCAATTAGTTCAGTGGTAGAACGCCGTCCTGATAAGACGGAGGTCGAAGGTTCGATTCCTTCATTGCCCACATAAAAATCATTGATTGATATGGAAGGTATGAATCCGATCATCAAAAAATCAACGAAGAGGATAATAATCGCGATCGTCCTTGCTTTGGTTTTAATTGTTGCGGTGTTTTTCGCTCTCAATAATAAACAGGCAGAACAACCGATTCAAGATACCGCAAATGAAACGAAACCTTTTACTCTCAAGCCACTCACACCGGTGTTAGAAATAGATCGGCCGAGTCCGCTATATCAGAACTCCATTACCGCCATCCAGCCGAACAAGATATCTGCGGAGGCAGAAAAACGGATAAAAAACATCATAAACAAGTTTGATCCCGAGATTGCATCAAGGAACGTGGGGGATCTTAATCGTTTATCCAGCATTTTTTATGTGAACGACAGTGATAACTTTGTTTTGTATATGATGACGCCTACGGGGACTTCCTGTATTCCGCCAGGCGACATCGATTCCGGTTGTAGTGATGTTGAGTTGAAGGTATTAGATATGAAAGACGACACGGTAAGCCCATTAACCAAGCATTTCAACGGGGGAGCCGGAAGTATTTACCTGAACAGCAAAGACGACTCCCTTATTGTATTTGCCGATTCGCATTATGAGATCTTCAGTTTGAATAAACCTTACGCCCTTCTGAAATTCACCCCTAACGGATTTCTTTCCCTTCTTTTCAACGAATATGCGGTTTCTTACAATTCAACAACCGATAATCTTACCATCGAGGACATTTTGGATAACAGGAAGATAGATTGTACGGTCACTCGTTCAGAAGCTGAAAACGTTCTAAAAAACAACTTCGATTTCCGTCATCTTTCTCTGTCACCTAATGGCAATAAGCTCGTTCTCGCCAAAGGAAATAATACATTCCTCTGGGATGAATTATCGGAGCAGTGGACTCCCCGTTCCTCTAGTTGCTTGAACAACGCTAAGGAGATAACTCTTTCTGCGACAGGAATCGTTGCGGGGATGGGTAAATGGTACGGGAACTCGAGTTATTTCGCCTACTCCGACTACGGCGCTAACACGATTATTTACAACTTTGATGTCCAGAAACAGATTCTCTTTATGTCATGGGACGGTGCAGTCGGGGCGGGTTTCCTCAATAACTCGGGTTACCATGATACTGCACGCATGAACGAAACCTCCTCTTTAATCACTGTTCCTCAGGAAAAGCAAATTTCCATTTTTCTGGAATCACCCGACAAAAAGCGTTATCTGGTAGGAAGTTACAGTGACACATCCTCCACGCAGGCATTCTATAATCTGACACAACAATATCCGGTCAACAGCGCGGGCGATTATACTTCGGGAAAATTAGTTTATGCCGGAGTTCCAAGAGTATGGACACTGATCGGGAAGGATACCGTAGAAAATGGTCTTTATCATCTTTTGGTTTTGGATGGCTACAACTTAAAACAAGCCATAGACGTCCTTGTTCAACCCTAACCTCTTTCCATCGGCATTGTCATTAATGAAGGACTAACATGCCGTTTCCTCCGATTCGTCATGTTTCGTACTCCGACGAGGGATATCCGAAACTGCTTCGGGAGATACCGAATCCTCCCGCGACGCTTTTCGCGCGAGGACCGCTCCCTTCTTCGTGCGTATGCGTTTCGATCGTGGGCACGAGAAAGGCGACGTATGAAGGGAAACTCATTGCGAAGCAAATCGCCTACGATCTCGCGAACGCGGGCATCACGATCATCAGCGGACTTGCAATCGGCATCGACGGTGCGGCGCACGAAGGCGCGCTCCAGGGCGGCGGAAAGACGATCGCGGTCCTGGCGAACGGCCTTGATATCGTCTATCCCCTTCTTCACGAACATCTTGCGGAGTCGATCGTTGCCCAGGGAGGCGCGATCGTCTCCGAGTATCCGGAAGGCGTTCCCCCCTTGCGCCATCAATTCCTCGAACGAAACAGAATCGTAAGCGGCATGAGCATCGCGACCATCGTCGTCGAGGCGCCCATGAGATCCGGTTCGCTCGCAACGGCTCGCTTCGCACTCGAACAGGGACGCGAGGTTTTTGTCGTACCGGGACCCGTGCATCACAGGAATTATCAGGGTTCGCATGCGCTGATCCGCGAAGGGGCGCGGCTCGTGACGAACGCGAAGGACATCGCCCACGATCTCGAGGAGGCCTTGTCGACTTACCAGGGCATTCTTGCGGTTCCGAAAGACGAAAAAGAAGAGAAACAAGAAGAAGAGGAGTCACCCGTTTTTCTGGCGCTTAAGGAGGCCGTTTCTCCCCTCACGGTTGACAATATCTCCGAAATAACCCATCTTGAGACACAACGAGTCAGTCAGGAGCTCTCTCTTCTATTATTAGAAGGGAAGATAGAAGAAACACACGGACTGTTTTTCATAACGAAATCATGAAACACACGAAACTCGTCATCGTAGAAAGTCCTACGAAGGCGAAGACCATAGGCAAATTTTTGGGAGATGACTTCCGCGTCGAGTCCTCCTACG
>JAJYXD010000013.1:0-5497 GCA_021791135.1 bacterium
CGGAGCTCATAACTTCGCCGGAGAACCGAGAAAAATACTTTTGAACGAACTGAAAAACGTATTGCAATCCAATACATAACCGAGTTCAAGGAAAAACTATGAAGTTACAACCCCGATATAAAAATAATACCCGCGTCGCATCCCTGCGAACGAGGGTAAGACTTGGCCAAGCGGCCCGGAGCGCCCGAGTGAGAAGGGATGCGGTGCGGGTATCAGTGCGGCTCTCTCGAAATGTCACTCCTCTCAAATACACTCTGAAACTCAAACCGGATCTTGAGGCGTTCGTCTTCGAGGGCGAGGAAACCATACGCCTCCGAATCAAGAAAGGAACCAGGAGTATCACGCTTCATTCGAAAGAACTCTCGATCGATCTTGCCGAGATTATACGGGGAAAAGAAAAAGAGTTTGCTCTGAAAACAACCTACGACGAGAAAACCGATACCGCGACTTTTATCTTCCGAAAAAGAATTCCCAGGGGAACCGCGGATCTACGACTCGTATTCCGAGGAACGCTGAACGATAAGATGCACGGATTCTACCGAAGCCGCTACGAAGTAAACGGCGAGACGCGGCACATGGCGACGACGCAGTTCGAGGCGACGGACGCGCGGCGGGCATTCCCCTGTTTCGACGAACCGGCGATGAAAGCGGTGTTTCACGTGACGCTCGTCGTCCCGAAGGATACAACGGCGATCTCGAACACGATTCCGTCCGTGATACAAGAGCACGAAGACGGCAGGAAAAGCGTCGTTTTCGCACCGACGCCCAAGATGTCAACCTATCTTCTCGCGTTCATTGCGGGAGACTTCGAACACATAGAAAAGAAAACGAAGGAAGGGGTGCTGGTACGCGTATTCACGACCCCGGGGAAGATCCACCAGGCCGAGTTCGCGCTCTCGTGCGCGGCAAAGACCGTCTCGTTTTTCGGCAAGTATTTTAAGATCACATATCCCCTTCCCGTGCTCGATCTTATTGCGGCACCGGATTTTGCATTCGGCGCGATGGAAAACTGGGGCGCCATAACGTTTCGGGAAACCGCGCTCCTCGTCGATCCGAAACATTCTTCCAGTGTAAATAAACAATGGGTAGCGCTCGTTATCGCGCACGAGCTGGCTCATCAGTGGTTTGGAAATCTTGTCACCATGGAATGGTGGACCCATTTGTGGCTGAACGAAGGATTCGCCTCTTATATAGAATACCTCGCGGTGGATCGTCTTTTTCCCGGATGGAATATCTGGACGCAGTTCGTGCATCGCGAGCCCGGAACCGCACTTGAACTCGATGCCCTGGAACATACTCACCCGATAGAAATCGACGTTCACCGTCCCGACGAGATAGGAGAAGCGTTCGACACGGTAAGTTATTCGAAGGGCGCAAGCATCATTCGCATGCTTGCCGAGTATATCGGAGAGAACAAATTCCGCGATGGACTGCAATACTATCTTAAAAAACACAGCTACTCCAACACTTCGACCGTTCATTTGTGGAATGCGTTCGAGCGCACGTCGGGAAAACCGATCGCGGCAATTATGAAACATTGGACAAGGAAGTCGGGTTATCCGCTCATTACGTTATCGGGAAACAAAAATTCGTTTATTTTGAAACAGGAACGGTTTTTCTCGAGTGCTCTTTCCGGATTACGCTCGCGTGAGAAGACAACCTGGCCGATACCCATTGTCCTTAAGACCGTAAACGGAGCAACGGAGCGGATACTTATGAAAAGGAAAACGTTCGTGCTTCCCGGGAAACTCGGCATACCGATGAAGGTAAACGACGGCGAATCCGGTTTTTTCGTCACGCAATATCCCAAAGAATTTCTTGCAACCCTTAAGAAACCGCTCCAGGAAAAACGACTTGAACCCTGCGATCGGCTCGGTCTCGCGAGAGACATCATGATGCTTGCGGAATCGGGGAAGCAGAAAACCGAGGAGGCCTTACGCTTCGTTTCCTATTATTGGGAAGAAACCGACTACACCGTGTGGTCGGAACTGATCGCTTCCCTCAATAAAATAGGATCGCTTGTCGCGAAAGAGCGCTTTGAGGAGGATTATCGTTCTTTTGTACGAACGCTGCTCGCTCCGATCGTGAAAAAAGTCGGGTGGCATTCGTCAATGCATGAAGATCATACTCGCGCACTTCTGCGAGATCTCGTACTCCTTAACGCCGGCATGTATGGGGAGAAAAATGTGATACGACGCGCACAAGACGCGTTCAAGAAGATTGAGCCGCATAAAAACCCGATCCATGCGGATCTGCGGGAAGTCGTGTATCGCGTCGTCGCACGTTATGGCGGCACGAAAGAACACGCCGCATTCGTTGTTATGTATGAACGCGCGACACTTCACGAAGAAAAAAACAGAATCGGAAAGGCACTTGGGAGCTTCACGAGTAAAGACCTCCTCGAAAAAACGCTTGCGTTCTCGATGTCGAATCAGGTGCGTCCTCAAGACACCGTGGGAATCATCTCGTCGGTGTGGCTGAATCCCCACGGACGAGATCTCGCGTGGATGTTCGTAAAAAAGAACTGGAATCTGTTCCTCAAACGGTATGCAAGTAGTCAAGCACTCGCGCGACTTATCACGTCCGCCGGAACATTCAATTCGGCGGCACGCGCGAAAGAAGTAAAGCGATTTTTCGAGAAGAACTCCGCACCGGGAGCGTCAAGAACAATTGAACAAGCGATCGAGAAGATACACTCGAACGCCGCATGGCTCTCGCGCGAAAGGAAAGCCCTCGCGAAGTTATTTACGCGGAAAGTTCCTCTTTCTTCCCGCACCTCGAATCCAGCGCGCACGAACCGGCGCCGGTCATAAGAAGCGTTACGGAAGCGGCGAGAAGAATAAGTACGTACTCGTATCCTCCCTTTGATATGTAAAAACCGTTCCCGATGTGTACAAGGAATAATGCCACGACCATGTCGATCGTAAGGAACAGCGACGCCCAGCGGGTAAGGAAACCGGCGATGAGCGCGATACCTCCGAGAAGTTCCACGAACGTAACGACGTACGCGAAAAACGAGGCCAACGGAACGCCGAGCATCGTAAGGAATTGTCCCGTCCCTTCAATGCCGCCCGCGAGCTTTTGATAGCCGTGTACGGCGAAAATGATTCCGGTGACTACCCGGAGTACGAAGAGGCCCCACCCTTCGCACGTCTTTCCGCCTCGGCAAAAAATTGAATTGTTCATGGGAGTAATTGTACCAAAGCGAATTGTTCTCCTCAATACAATGCGATAATAGCGTACAAAGTTATCCCCAATAGTATCGAGGCCCGGCCTCCATATTTTCTAACAACACAACCAACCTCCGCGCCGCGTTCCTCCGAACGAGGGTAAGACTTGGGCTAGCGCCCCGGAGCGCCCGAGTTGAGGAGGAACGCGGCGCGGAGAAATAAAACTACTCGTATCGTAGAGCCGTTGCGGGATCCATCTTCGCGGCCTGCCTGGCGGGCAGGATACCCGAGATCACTCCGACCACGAACGTAAACATGAGAATCGCGAAGAGACCGGGAAAATCGAGCGCAGCGAAGGAAAAGAGCCCGTTCACACCCGCAAACGTCGCGCCGAATCCCACGATCGCGAGGAAATCCCCTTTCCACACATTCAGGTTAACCCCGCGGAGCACCTTCGTTTCTTCCATTTCTCCCAACTTGAAAACCTTTTTCACGTCGCGAAGTTTGATGAGCGGCGTGCCGAAAAAACGCTCCGGGTCGTGTCGGAAACGCGTAGCACACCCCTCGCCGCAAAACGCATGCTTCTTTCCTTTGTGGATAACGTACGTAAGATCCGGATAGTCATCCAGATACATCCCGCACACGAGATCGGTGTTTTTTTCCTCCATCACCGGCTTATTCCGAGCTTACCGTAATCATCTGGCCTTCCTCTAATCCGCTTGTGATCTCCGTAAATTCACCGTCCGATATTCCCGCCTCGATCTTCACCTCCCGCACCGCTTCTCCGTCAATCACGTTCACAAACATCCCTTTATCGCGTTTCGTAATGGCGAACGCGGGAATTTTCAACACGCCGCTCTTCACCGAAACGCGAATGGTAAGATCCGCACTCATTCCCGGCCGTATCGCCTTGTCGGTCGGGTCAATCGAGATGTTCACCCGATAATATTTGTCGCCGTCCTTCACGATCTCCTTCGGTTCGATGCTTACGAGCCGTCCGCCGAACTCCGTATTCGGGAAGGCGTCGAGCTTAACACCGACCGAGGTGCCGCCGTTCGTATCTTCCAATTTTCCTATCTCCAACTCCGAGACGTCCGCCTGAATTTTGTTGCCCGATGCGGAAAGTGAGAGCGCCGTATTGCCCGTCGTGAACGCTTCCCCTTCTTCCAAGTACACTTTGCTGACCTTCGCGGAAACAGGGGCATACAATGTTGCCTGTCCAATCTGATATTCGGTCGCCTTCACACTGCTCTCCGCTTCCGCCGCTTGTGCCTTCGCAAACACGATATCCTCCTGTCTTGTTCCCGCTTCCTTCAACGCAAGTTCGTCTTTCGCAAGCGCAAGATTAGCAACGGCAATGCTCCATTTATCTTCCGCCGCGGTAAGTGTCGTGATTGCCGCATTCACGTTCGTACGTGCGGCCGCGATACTCGTTCTCCATCCGTCAACGGTGCTTTGCGTCGTCTTGTCGGTAATGACGGCACCGTTCACCGCAAGTGCGAGTGAATCGAGAAAGTTTCTCGTCTTCACGAGATTTTCCTTTCCTGTTACCACAAAAGATTCAAGTGTGGTATCCGGGAATACTCCGGAAGCAAGCGCCTGTTTCCATAAAGAAAGAAGAGATTCTTCGGTTACCCTTCCCGTAACCGCATCGGTCTTGAGCTGGACGTTTACCGTATCGAATATAAGCTGGGGACTGGTGCTCTTCACATTGAAGAAAAGCGCGTCTCCCTTGCTTCGCGCCGCATCGTCCGCGACCGTGTAGGCGTTCGCAAGTTCGTCGGTAAGATTCTTTTTCGCTCCTCCCAGGGTGACGGTCGCCTTCGAAACCTCCGTCCGCGCAACATTCAAATCCTCGACCGTGTACCCCGCGGTAAGCTTATCGAGATTCGCTTCGCGCTGCGCCAAAACCGCGCGCAATCGATTCGCGGTAATTTCGAGTTCCGTCGTATCGAGCTTCATGAGCGGGCTCCCCTGCGAAACAAAATCACCTTCCTTTACGTATACCCGCCTCACGGTTCCCGGAGTAAGAAATCCCAGGCTGTAATCCTTCTCCGAGAGCACTTCTCCGCGCACCTTCACGATTTCGTTCACCGTGCCGCGTTCTACCCTGAACGTCGCTTTCTGTCCGTCCTCGCTCTTGAAGTACTTCTAATACATCCAGAACGACACGGCTCCCACGCCTATTACGACGACAATAATCAAAAAGTATGAAATCCGTTTCATATCTTATGCTTTCTTTTATTATACCTTATTGGAGAAAGAGGAACTCGATATTTCAAGCACGATAAATTACACTGAAAGGGATGCCTATCGACTCCGCCACT
>JAJYXD010000013.1:5507-11307 GCA_021791135.1 bacterium
TTGCCCTTCGTGTCACGCGACCATACCGCTCCAGGAAGCAAAATTCTGCCCCTACTGCGGCAAGGTACTTAGAATCTCAACGTCCGCGGGGAAACAAATCGTGGTGTATCTGGTAAGCCTGCTGATTCCCCCCTTCGGATTCTGGTACGTCTGGAAATATCTAAGGCAGAACGATAAAAAATCAAGGATCATAGGGATAATTTCTTTAATCCTCACCGTAATCGCGGTCGTCTTGAGTATCTGGCTTTGGGAAAAGTCCGTCACCGCGCTGAATCAGGCGATGAACTCATCACTCGGCGGCTTCGGACCCTACTAACGAAACACTCAATTCTATCGAGGCCCGGCCTCGATAGAGGGGTTGTTCACAAAGCGGAGTTCCCTTAATGAAGATGTTCCTGCATACTTGCAAAATGAACCAATTCTTGCGCGACTTCATCTCGGAAGAGCCGAGGAAGTTCAAGTTTAAAATAGGGAAGCTGCTCGCATCCCCTCTCTCCGGCCTCGTTGCCGGAGTGATCTCCGCGAGCATTCTTTTTCTCGCAGTTGGTTGGTTTATAAAGCTGCTCGAAAAGTAAAACCCTTTCGTACTTTAACCTTGCCGACCGAACAACACGGGCGGCGGGAGTCACGTCCGATGAAAAAGACCGTTGAAAGAAAGAGAGAATGGCTGAGAGCGCTCCACGTGGGGTGGTTTTTGGCGTTGCGGCAAATCAAGCGGTCCAACAAGGGCACGACGGCGCTCATTATCTTCATTATGATCCTGACGTTCCTGAACCTCGTGGTCGTCTCGGGGCTTCTCCTTGGTCTCATCAGCGGTTCTTTCGAACAGTACCGCAAGAGCTACTCGGGAGAGGTCATCATCACGCCGGCGCAGGGCAGAGATTATATCGAGAATTCCCAAGCGCTTATTACGTTTCTGGAACATCATCCGCAGGTGACGAGTTTCTCCGTAAGACACGGCGTGACCATCCAGCTTCGGGTACCTTGAACGATAACCCGAAAGAACGAACGGCCGAACCGGGTGGGCGGACGGCTCATGGGAATCGATCCCATCAAGGAAGAAGCGACGACCCAGTTCTCCAAATACGTGAAGTACGGGAGCGGTCTCGATCCGAATGAAGAAGGATACATTTTGATCGGCGCGACGCTTCTCAAAAAATACTTTGCCGTCCGGGCGAACACTATACCGAAATCTTTCCTGGCTGTTCACGCATGAGCGGAATAGATCCGTATTTTATCCGAGAAGAAGATGAGGAGTCCGGTATAATGCTCTCTTCCCGTCATATGCACAGCGCGGTATGTTATGCACTCATGAGCTTGCATATGCTCGATGATTACCTGAACAACACGGCTGCGCGCTTTATTACGGGGGTTATCATGGATGCGTGTGTATCCGACGGCCCGGAGCTCAAAATCACCCCCCTTGAGGAGCTAAGAAAGAGCGTAGAGAGGATATTGGAAGCTATCCAAGTGGTTCGTAACGACTGAAAACAGAAAATAAAAAGAGTAAAACCCCCGCGGACGAAGGAATCTGAGGGCTTTTTTCTTTGATGGTATAATAAGAAACAATAACTGCTCATGCCTGCCGCCACCGCTATTACCAATACTGAAATAATACTCGGCATTATTGCGTTCGTTCTTAACACGTATCTCGGCCTCGCGGTATACATGAAAAACCCGAAGAGCTGGACCAATCGCCTGTTTTTCGTCTTGGTGTTTGTACTCGACGCATACATCATTGTGAATCCCGTTTCTCTCCATCCACTCTCCGCCACTCCGGAAAATCAGCTTTCTTGGATACGAATCGTAATGTTCTTTGCCGCACTCATGGGTCCCCTCCTTTTCCTTCTTGCGCACACCTTTCCTCATAATCGAATCTCACTTTCTCCTTTTTATCTCGTCACCACGATCATCGTGATGCTTTTTACCGCGGGGACGGCTCTTTCCAATCTTGTATTCGAATCGATCTCCTACCCCATGGGGAAACCGGTACCCACACCGGGAGTCGGCATGCCCTTTTTCTTTTTTGATTTTGCAGGATTCATATTACTCGCGTTCGCGGTCATTATCGGAAAGTATCGCATTGCGAAAGGAATGGAAAAAATCCGTATCAAATACTTTCTTGGTGGAATCACCGGAACCTTCACGTTGATAGGCCTCGCTACGGTGTTCTCGGTAGTCGTCTTTGAGACGGCATCGCTCGTATTTCTCGGTCCCATCTTCCCCGTAATCCTCATGATATTCCTCGCGTACGCAATCGCACAACACCATTTTCTCGACATCAAGCCGATTATCGCGCGAGGCGTCTCGTTCATTATCCTTCTTCTCCTCCTTGCGGGATTCTACACCGCCGCACTTCTTCTCGTGGTAAATCGGTTCATCCCCATCGATCTCAATCTCCTTCTTATCTTCCAAGCACTCCTCGTGGTAACCGCGGTCTCGTTCCATTTCCTCGAACAAATACCCGGCGCGTCACGAACAAAATCTTCTTCACCGCACACTACGACAGCGATGCGCTCCTCTCCAAACTCACGCACATCATGGCGGAAACTATCAACTTGAAGGATCTCGTAGCTGTACTACACCCCTACTTCCTTTTCGAAGATCTCGAAGAAGGGCCGCTCAAAGAGTTGTTCCGAAAACTCGAGATCTCGATCGCGATCCCCGTGAGGGTCGAGACGACCGAAGTCGCGCTTCTTATTCTCGGAGAGAAAAAGTCCGGTGAAATTTACTACGAACGGGACATGGAGTTTTTGAGTACGTTCGCCTCCGAGGCCGGCATCGCCATACAAAATGCGCAGGCCTATGAAGAAATCAAAAAATTCAGCCAGGAGCTCGAAAAGCTCGTCGAAGAACGGACGAAAGAGCTGAGAGATACGCAGGAACGCGAGCTTGCAAAGGCGAGAGACGTTGCCCGCCTCAAGGACGAGTTTGTCTTCATCGCGGCACACGAACTCCGGACTCCGATCACGGCAATCAGGGGTTTTCTTGAACTTATGTCGGGATCGGAAAAACGACCGCCAAAACAGGTGCGCGAATACCTGGACGCCATCTCACGCGCAAGCGAAAACCTCGGAAATCTTATTAACGACCTTCTGGAAATCGCACGGTCGGAGGCGGGCACCATGAAGATAGAAACGAGACCCGTTCTACTTTCCAAGACCATCCTCTCCGTGATGCGGGAGCTCAAACCCCTCGCAAAGAAGCACCGGGTACGTCTCGCAGTAAAGATTGGCGCAAACACCCCCCTGGTACTCGCGGATCAGGAAAAAATCTTCCAGAAGTTCTTCCGCGCCAAGACTCCGGCGACGCAGAGCGTGCTCGGTACGGGACTCGGTCTCTTCATCGCAAGAATGCTCGTGGAGCGGATGGGAGGAACGATAACGTTCGCCTCAAAAGAAAACAAGGGATCGGAGTTCGCCTTCTCGCTTCCGAAAGCGCTTCCCGATACCGAAAAAAGAAGTAAGACTACTCCTTCCGCAGTCCGAGATGAACCGCTATTTTTCCTATCACCTCCTCAACGGAGGTGTTTGATTTCACGAGATACTCGTCCGCCTTAACCCCGGTCGCCTCTTCGACATACTCGGGATGCGCATCGAGATTGGTGAGAATGATGACGGGGATGTGCTCGGTCCTGGGATTCGCCTTCATCCTCCGAAGCACTTCATACCCGTTCATCTTGGGCATCATAAGATCGAGGAGCACCAGATCCACCTTCTCCGTTTCCAGTTTCGAAAGCCCCGCCTCTCCCGTGAGCGCGGAGATGACTTTTCCCCCCGCGAACTGAATCTGCTTCTCGTACATCCGTTCCAGAAGTTCGTCGTCCTCAACAAGAAGAATTGTTTTACCCTCAAGTTCCACACCCATAAATTATTATATCGCCATTTCTTTTATCCTCTCTATTATTTCTTTCGGGGCGTGCTGGCTTTTGATAAGGAAGAGCGTCGCGCCCATCTCGATCGCCTGTTTCTCGCTTCCATCCCCCATCGAGAGATTGGTAAGTACGATCACGGGAATATCTTTTACCTCCGGCATCTGTTTCATCTTTTTCAACGCATCGAGGCCGTTCATCTCGGGCATCATAAGATCGAGGAGAATGACCGCCGGTCTCGTTCCGCCTGAAAGTTTCTCGATCGCCTCAAGACCGGTAGCGGCAAACTCAACCTCGAATCCATTCAACGTGAGCGCCCGTCCGTAGAGCCGCACCATAAGCGGATCATCTTCAACGAGGAGTATTTTTTTCTTCCCCTCCATGATTACTTTGAGTATATCATACCTTTTCGGGAAGCGTGAAACTGAACGTACTCCCCTTTCCTTCTTCGCTTTTTTCAAGCTGAATCGTGCCTCCCATGTCCTCGATGAGAAGTTTCGAAATATAGAGCCCGAGCCCCGTACCCTTCGTAACGCCTCTCGTTATGATGTTCTCCCCCGCCTGCTGGAACTTTTTGAACAAGAACTGTTTTCCCGCTTCTCTGATGCCTACTCCCGTGTCGGCGACCGATACCTTCACGGTGCGGTTATTCCCTTTCTCTACCGTAATGGTAACGCTCCCTTTCGGCGTGTAGTTAATGGCGTTTCCCACGAGGTTGAACAAAATCTGTTTGGTGCGCCCCTGGTCTCCAATTGCAAGAGGGGTGCCGGGAGCTACCTCAAACGAAAGTGCAATACCCTTCTTTGATGCGAGATTTCCGAGTTCGTGCATAACCTGCTTCGCCATCGCGGCGAGATTGATGGGCTCCTTTTTAAGTTCGACCCTATGCTGTTCAATATGGGAGACATCCAGAAAATCGTTTACGAGAGAGATAAGACGAATGCTCGCGTCATGCACGTCGCTTATCATGTCCAGCACTTCTTTTTGTTTGATTTTCGTACCGTAAAAATCCTGAATCATCTCAATATTCCCTCGGATAGCCGCAAGCGGGGTTCGAAGTTCATGGGAGGCGATAAGGAAGAACTCATCCCTCGTGCGCTCGAGAAGTTTCGCTTCAGTGATGTCCTCAATAAGAAGCACATACCCGATAACCTCCTCATGATCGCGCACCATGACGATGGGGGTGAATGCCGCACGAAGGATCTTCTTCATGTACGTCACTTCTTTAAGTTCGATGACCTTCCGTTCCCGCATACACTCTGCCGCACGAGATTTGAAATTAAGAGCGCCATCGAGTGTGGCGGCCACTGCATCGGATGTCGTATCCATTTCCCCCAACTCGAGAATACGATCCACGGCAGAGTTCTTGAGAATAATATGTCCGCGGATATCCGCCAATACGAATCCCAAGGAAAGATTATTGATGGATGCGAGAAGACGCGCTTGTTCCTCGCGGAGCTCCCGAATCGATTCCGTAAGCCGTCCGGTCATGTCGTTGAAACTTCCCGCCAACTGTCCTATCTCGTTATTCGATTGAACCGTTATCCTCGTGTCGAGATTCCCTTTATGAATTTCCTCGGCGGCATTCCGAAGATAAATAATCGGCTTCGTAATCCGTTCCGAAAGGAGCGCTCCGATCACCAACGCCAAAACAAAACTGAAAATCAGAATCAGCAGTGATAATTCGACCATCTGAATAACCAACCCATATGCTTCGGTAATAGGTGATTCGACAACCACTGCCCAGTCCGGCGTGCCGAGCGGCGCATACACCGATACTACATACGTATCCAGGATTCCTTTCGATATCTCCGGCCGGGCATCGAAGGAGCCATTGATAAATTCATTGACTTCCTGAAGACGCGCAAGATTATCTCTCTTTAACACGCGACTCACGTCGCCGAACGCGATAAGATTTCCCGCACGATC
>JAJYXD010000064.1 GCA_021791135.1 bacterium
ATATACAGGTAATGGAAAGAGTATAGACAGAATGAAAATTTCAAATGTCAAATGTCAAAATAAAAAGAAATGTTTCTCTTGCCTCGCTTTCAACGTTTCATATCGGTGGAAAAACGGAGTTGTTTCGGTTGGTAAAAACGCCGGAGGATTTAATTCGCACGATTGAATGGGCGAAGGAACAAAAAATCCCCTTCAGAGTATTTGCGGGCGGGAGCAATATCGTATTTCCCGACGAGGGACTCAAGGGACTTCTCATACGGTTTCACGGGGGGTCGCTCAAGGTTTCGAAAAATAAAATTATCGCCGATGCGGGCGTACCGCTCATGAAGGTTATCGGGACCGCGATACGTCACGGACTTCGAGGGCTCGAGACGCTCTCGGGAATTCCCGGAACGGTTGGCGGCGCGACCGTGGGGAACGCGGGCGCCTACGGACACTCGATCTCGGAAGCGGTCCGGAGAGTCGAGGTGTGGGACGGAAAAAAAAGAAAGTGGATCGCAAATAAGGCGTGTAAGTTCGCATATCGGGAAAGCGCGCTGAAGCACGAGTCGCTCTTCGTGCTTCGCGTCGAACTTCGGTTCAAGAAGGGGGATAGAAAGGAACTTCAAAAAAAATCGAAGGAGATTGTTTCAATCAGAGAAAAGAAATATAAACCAGGCATCAAGTGTCCGGGAAGTTTTTTCAAAAACGTGGTAGCGAGCGAGGTTCCGCGGTCCGTAATGAAGAAGATCAACAGGGCGAAGATAATCGGAGGAAAGATACCCACGGGATATCTTCTTGAAGAGGTGGGCGCGAAGGGGATGAAGTTTGGCGGCATCAGAATTCCGGACTTTCACGGGAATCTTTTCGAAAACACCGGAAAAGCGACCGCGAAAGACGTGAAAACACTCGCCGATATCTTAAGAAAGAAGGTAAAAGCGAAGTTCGGGATAACCCTGGAGGAAGAGGTTAGATACTTCTGAAAGATTGATCCCGTTAGAAATCTCGCCCGCACTTTGCGTGCCCGAAGAGCCTAAGGGCGGGCTATTTCTAACGGGATTGACTTTTTTGCTCTATTGTGGTAGATTTCTGAAATCTTTGTAAATAGAATAGGGAGTTTAAATGAGAGCGAAAGCGTTCTTTTTTATCGGAGCAGTCCTCGTTTTTCTCGGTGGGTCATTTGATAAATACCCATCCGCGGTGAATGAAGCGTCTCTTGTAGTAGGGATTGTCCTTCTTCTGTTCTTCGCCCTACTAAACAAAGAGCAGATTGCGAAGATGTTTTAATTTCTGTTGTGGCCCGAACCCTTGTTGGTTCGGGTTTCTGTTTTTGAAACATTAAAAAGTGAGGTATAATCGGGTAAATGGCATTTATCTACCTCGGAGAACGCTTCCTCTACCGTATCGTGGAGTTTTTGCGGCACTGGTATGTGAAGAGCGGGAAGATCTACTCCAACTTCGTTTTGAATAAACTTACCCAGATCGACGAGGTGCTCGCCTTGAGAATTACCTGGAATCATCTTCTTGAGCCGCTTTTCAAGGACTACTCGATTATCGGGCGCGTCTTGGGATTCATTTTCCGCACCATCCGCCTCATCGTCGCGGGCATCATTTACATTTTTATCTTTGCGATTGCGATTTTCGCCTATTTTCTCTGGCTTCTCATCCCGCCGGCGGTGGTGTGGCAATTTTTTATGACGCTCTCATAATCTTATGACGCAGTTCTATTTTAAAGAATCGAGATTGTTTTTAAACGCCGCGGACGAGTTCGTAGTACGGCTCGTCAGCTACTCGTGGTACGTACTCCTTGCGATTACGACTGTCATTCTCTTCTTCTCGGGGGCGGAGTCGCTCTCGTGGTTCGGTGCACTTCTCGCGCTGTTTCTCATCGATCGACTGGTCCACGCGGGGGAAGGCGAACGGGACCTGAACGAACTTGCGGGAATGAAGGTTGCGAACATCGCGAAAGCACTTACCCCCTCCAGCATCCGCGTGTTGAGTCATGCGTTTCGGCGCACCAAGATGACCGGCCAGGATTTTTATTTCCTTCTTCTTGAGGCGCTCATCGAAAAGAAAGACATTCGGGAGACCTTGAGTCGTCTCGACGTGAACCCCGAGCTTTTTCAGAAAAAAATCCAGGGGCTCACCCAAAATGCGCCGAAGGAACCCGCGACATCGCAGGTTGATCTACTGCAGAAGATCGCGGCGCTTGCGCTTCTCGCATATCAAAGCGCAGTCGACGGCAACGAGCGATTCATCGATACAAGGAATATTCTCGTCGCGCTCGTTTCTTCTCCGAACGTTCCGCGGGAAGTGCAGAGCATTCTCGACTCATTTAATGTGAATACGAAAGATCTCCAGGCGGCGGCCATCTTCGGAAGGTGGCGCCGGCTTCTTGGTCGCGTGCGCTTTTTACCCGCTTCGATCGGCGGCTTCGCGAATCGGCCGCATTTTCTCCGGCACCGCGTGATGAACCGCGCCTGGACCGCGCGCCCCACGCCGATTTTGGACAAGTTTACGACGGATCTGACCGATCTTGCACGCGAGGAGGCGGTAGGTCTTCTTGTGGGACACGGGGAAGAGTTTCGGAATCTTCTTCAGGTTATCTCGAGGAGCGGAAAGCCGAACGCAATCCTGGTAGGCGAGCCCGGCGCCGGAAAATCGAGTATTATCGCACACCTTGCATTCAGAATGATCAAGGATCAGGTGCCGTCGGTGCTCTTCGACAAGCGTCTCGTCTCGCTTGAGATTGGCGCGCTCATTGCGGACGCGCCGCCCGAGGTGTTGAGCGGGCGCCTGAAAACCATCGCTGAAGAGATATTAAGCGCGGGAAACATCGTACTCTATATTCCCTCGATTCACGATCTTTTCAGGACCTCCCAGAAAGCGGGGCTGAATCCGATCGACATCATCTTTCCCATCATCAAAGCGGAGGCGATTCCGGTAATAGGAGAAACGTACCCGAGAGAATATAAAGAATACGTCGAACCGCGCTCCGATTTTGTCGACCAGTTCGAGATGGTGCGGGTGAACGAGATAAACGAGGATGATGCGGTAAAAGTCCTGATTTATGAGAGCTTGATCCTGGAGGGTCAGTATAAAGTATTTATCTCATTTCTCGCGATTCGACAGGCGGTTACGCTCGCGCACCGCTATTTCCACAACAAACTGCTTCCCGGAAGTGCGCTGGATCTCCTGAAACAGGCGCTTGCACAGGCAAGCGAAGACAAGAAGAAAAAAGTGGCCGCGGATGATGTTATCGCGATCGCCGAACGATTGAGTCGTATCCCGATTCAGGAGGCGGGAAACGAAGAGACGGAACAGCTCTTGAACCTTGAGACAAAGATTCATGAACGGCTCATCGGGCAGGATGACGCCGTGCGCGCCGTAGCGCAGGCAATTCGCGAGTACCGGAGCGGGCTTTCGAGAAAAGGGGGACCGATTGCGACATTTCTCTTCGTGGGGCCGACTGGCGTCGGAAAGACGGAACTCGCAAAAATTCTGGCGGGGATTCAGTTCGGTTCGAAGGACGCGATGGAGCGCTTCGATATGTCGGAGTATCAGGAGAAGACAAGCATCGCGCAGTTTATCGGATCTCCCGACGGGAAAAATACCGGCGCGCTCACGGACGCGGTTTTTGAACATCCGTACTCCTTGATTCTTCTCGACGAGTTCGAAAAAGCGCATCCCGATCTTTTAAACCTTTTTCTTCCCGTGTTCGACGACGGACGACTGACCGACAGCCTGGGAAGAGTCGTCGATTTCACGAACACGATTATTATCGCGACCTCGAACGCACACTCCGAGTTCATCAAGTCCTCGATCGAGGCGGGGCGATCATCCGAGGTGATCGGCGAAGAACTCAAGAAAAAATTGACGGACTACTTCAAGCCGGAACTTCTAAATCGTTTCTCCGGCATCATCGTGTTCCGGAGTTTGAGTCAGGATGAAACGTACTCCATCACCAAGCTTCTCATTCGTGAGCTTGCGACAACCTTGAAACAAGGAAACGGATTGTGGCTCGAGTGCGACGACGCGGCGCTCCGCGAACTCGCGCGGCTCGGGTACGACCCCGCGTTCGGTGCGCGTCCGCTCCGGGAGGTTATTTCGAATCGTTTGAAGAGCGTACTCGCGAAAAAGATACTCCAAAAAGAAGTCCAGCGCGGCGACAGCATCTTTGTGACGTTTCAAAACGGATCATTCGACTTTTCCACGAACCCCGGGACGCGCAGAAAATAACCCCGTATTTCCTCGATTTTATTCGGACTTCCGTTGCTTTGCGAAGGAGGGTAAAATAAGGGGGCTATGTCTCCAAAACAGGAACAAAAGAAAGAAGTGTCCGTCTCCGCGGGCATTATCATTTTTCGAAGAACTCCAGAGGGCCCCAAATTTCTGCTTTTATATCACGGCGGACCTTATTGGAACTTTCCCAAGGGAAAGCTGACGGAAGGAGAGCGGAGTTTTCGCGCGGCGCTTCGGGAAGTAAGAGAAGAAACGGGAATCGGCCCGCGTGAGCTTCAGTTCAATAACTGGTTCAGGGTTTCCGATCGGTTCGTATTCTTTACGAAGGAGAAAAAGCGCGTATCGCGCCTCGTTATTTATTATCTTGCGGAGACCTCGAAGCAGATTATTACCATCGTGCCCCGCGAACATCAGGGCTACGGATGGTTTCTTTACAAAGACGCCGCGAAGATGCTTAGGGCACCAAACCTGAAGCGGAATTTGAAAAAAGCGTACGACATCGTGATGCACCAGGGTGCGCCCCGACAAAAAGAAACCGCCGATCCTCAAGGAGGAGCGGCGCCTCAAGAAAAACAGGCCTAGCCGATTATCGGACGAACTCGATTATTTTTTTGAAAAGCGCCGGTTCACGTTCCGCGAGATCGGCAAGCACCTTCCTGTCGAGCGCGACATTCTTTTTCTTTAGCGCGTTTATGAAAGTGTTATAGGTCATGCCCTCCGCGCGCACCGCGGCGTTGATCTTGACTTGCCAATGCGCCCGCGCCGTGCGCTTCTTTTCTTTTCTTCCTTTAAACTTCCTGCTCAATCCGTGAAGCAGCGCTTCTTTCGCCGCGCGTTCTTTCGTCTTTCTCCCCCATCGATATCCTTTTGTTTTTTTGAGTATGCGCTCCCGCTTTTTATGGGCAATAGTGCCCCGCTTGACTCGTGTCATAGGTTATAAATATTGTTGCAGTTGTTTTGTAATACCCGTGCCGAGCGTACGTTGTCCTTTTTTCCTTTTCTTCTGTACGGTGTTCTTGTTCGCTTTCGCGTGTCCCAAGGCCATCGCGCGGCGCAACACCTTTCCCCGTTTCGTGACCCGCAACCGCTTCATGATACTCTTTTTTACGCTTTTGATTCCCATGTTATTTTTTCGTGATTTGTGCGATGTATCCCCGTCCTCCCGGCTTCGGCGACATCGTGATTTGGAAGGGGACGCTCACCATCGTAAAGAATTCTTCCATTTTCTGCAAGGCCCACTCCTTATTTGCCTTCTCTCGTCCTCGAAGGAACAGGTTCACGGTCACCTTATGCCCTTCTTCCAAAAACTCATCCGCCTTTTTTGCCTTGATCTCCAGGTCATTCTTTGCGGCCCGTGGAGTAATACGCACCTCCTTCAGTTCTTTCGGTTTTTGAGCCTGCCGTTGGCGCTTCTCCTCCTTGTCCCGTTCGTAGCGGAACTTGTCGAAACTCATGATTCGGGCGACCGGGGGGGTCGCCATAGACGCAATTTCGATAAGATCGAGGCCTTTTCCTCCGGCAATTTTCAACGCCTCTTCCCTGGAAATAACCCCAAGATTCTCTCCGCGTTCGTCGATAACCCTAAGCTCCCGCGCCGCTATTTGGTTGTTGATTCGGTATTGGATATAAAAATAGTACCAGCTTTACCCCTGGTTTGCAAAATTAAAGACCATCACGAGTTCATAAAAATCCAGAACAATAATGTGATGGTCCTCCAATGGGAGAAAAGGTAAACTTTTCTCAAATATTACGAGTGTAAACACTCGCTAAACTTTTGAACTTTATTAACTTCTAAAGTTCCTACTGTTAGTATATCAGATTCATGTAATCGCAAAACATAACCTGTTGATAACTTTTTATTTTTCGTGTGTCGCACTTCCCCTCAACTCGGGCGCTCCGGGCCGCTTGGCCGAGTCTTACCCTCGTTCGGAGGAGCGCGACACAGAGCCCCGTATTTTGGTGTAGATGGTATAATAAAGAAAAACCCGCTTTTGCGGGGAAAGATCGGGAAAATCGCATAATAACAATGAAAGGATTTCATAAAATTGCTTTTGTCCTCCTCGTAATCGGCGGCCTGAACTGGCTTCTCGTGGGAGTGTTGGGCTGGGATCTCGGTGAGATCTTCGGTGGACAGGGCGAAATTATCTCCCGCATCATCTATATTCTGGTCGGCATCTCCGCACTCATCGAGTTATTCGGCCATAAGAATGTCTGTAAGGAATGTATGTCTCCCTCGGCCCCTATGCCGAAAGCATAGCGGAAACGAAAAAAAACCGCCCAAGAGGGCGGTTTTTTATTGACTATTTCTTAATATCTCTCTTTTAAGACGATTAATTTTCCAAACCATCGGGATGCAATGGTCGGGAAATTTTCGTATAATGCTTCGCGCAATCAAAAGCCCGCCAAGCCCCGAGTCGAAGATGCCGATAGACCCCTTCTTCATTAATATTTTGATACGGTGAATTTTCTCTCGATAAACGCGAACGCCCCTTCTATGATGACATCGAGCACTTCTTCCAGATCGCCGAATACATCCTCGAGTTTTCTTATCTCTTCTCTGGAGAACCATTCGTTTCGACCGCCTTCAAATTGTTCGATAAGTCCGCCGCTCGCTGACGTTCCTTTGAAAATAAAGAAATACTTATCCTCGAGGAGATCGCCGTCCTCGGAATAATCCATCTTGTGTTCGATTCCGGCGAGTTTGAGTGTTGCGGAAAATCCCGTTTCTTCTTTCAGCTCCCGCGCCGCCGTTTCATGAACGCTTTCCCCCCAGCGCACCTTTCCGGTCACGAACCCGTAGAATCCGTAGTAGGGCTGTTTGAGGCGCTGTTGTATCAAGTACTCCGTTTTTCCGTTTCGTTCTCGGGTGCAGACGATGCTCACTCCGATTTTTGCCTGCCGCTCGAGTACGATCTGCTTTACGTCGGTGTCAAATCTGTTGGTGAATTCCTTTCCCGATCTCGTGAGGCGATACAACCCCGCGTCTGTCTTCTCTATAAGCTCCATTTCGAGAAGTTTTTTCACGTGGAAAGTGAAGTGATCGCTCGATATATTCTCGGTGTTCAGATCGGAAAATCTCGCCTCCGGCTTGAACATAAGGACCCGGAGAATACTCGCCTGAACGGGGTGTACTTCTTTCATAATGCTCATTAACTCAATTGTATTCGACGGCTGTTCCATGTCTAGTAAACTCCGCTTTACCCCGTTACAAGGAGCGATGAGTATTGATATACTAAGTAAAAGGCGAATATCACAAATCGTAGATTCCTTGTAACGGGGTTTACGGAAGTATCATTGAATTATGGGTGAGATAAAGATGAAGTGGCTCATACTCCTGCTTGTAATTATCCTCGTGGGGATTATCTTC
Organism: bacterium; assembly: GCA_021791135.1. Lineage (GTDB taxonomy): Bacteria > Patescibacteriota > Minisyncoccia > UBA6257 > GWB1-50-10 > JAKAHD01. Next base: position 7,589 of record JAJYXD010000064.1, read on the forward strand.
TGGGCGTTCCCCTCGATTCCTGCGGTGAGGTTCACGCCGATCGAATCGAATCAGGGAGCAACGAGTACGCCGGGGACCTCCGCGACGACGACTCCCGAGGCAGGATGGAATACCTATAAAAACGCAGGGTACGGATTCGAGATACGTTATCCTCAAGAACTCTTGCCCGACACCGCATTCAGGCGATTTTATCTTCTCTCCGACAGCTGGCGCGCGGATAACTTACCCGATCCGACCGGAACGCTCATTGTGGCGTTTCCCATCTATCGGACCGAGAACCCGAACACCTACCCCCGCTACTTCAGCGCGGAGGTCCGTATAGGGGCGAGCATGAATTCCAAAGACGTCTCAAACTGCACTTCTTCGGATCCGTATACCAACGTCTCTTCAACCGAAGCGATGATAAACGGAACGACGTTTTATGAGTTTCCGATCCAGGATGCCGCGATGATGCAGTATCTCGAGGGAAAAAGTTTCAGGACGGTACATAACGGCATCTGTTTCGCGGTGGAACAGCTTCGGATAGGGAGTAACTATCGCGATACCACAAGTTCGGTGGAGGATGTAGACGCGGCGCTCCGAGGCTACTTCGATAAGGGCCTCGATATCGTAAAAACTTTCAAATTCCTGAACTGATCCCTATAACACTTCTTCTACGATCGTAAAGGAAGTGTTATATTGAGGCCCGGCCTCGATACTATTGGGGATAACTTTGGAGGTATCCCCACACGGCATACCTACCGCTTGGGCGCTCCGGGCCGCTTGGCCAAGTCTTACCCTCGCGGTCGGTATACCGTGTGGGGATGGGGTTGTATGTTGTGAGGAAGCAGAAATCGATAATGAGTCGGGCTTACTGCAGGAAGAAGGGATTGTCGGAAAATACCACATCAACTCCAATCCTTTCAAACTCCCTATGTTCGTTTTTTCCGTTTACTACCCACGCTCGCACATCAAGTCCCGCGTCATGCGCGGCGTCGACAAGCCCCCTCGTTACGGCGGAGTGCTCCGGGTTGACTGCCGAAGCGCCATACTCAATAGCTCTTCTTACAAATGCCTCTTCCCCACTCACTCTTTTTATTTTTCTCTCCGTCGCAAGAAGCGCGAAGCGCACCTCGGTCCCTGCGTACGGAAGCTCGCTCCATTTCGAAAATCGCTCGGGAGATTTATAACGCGGATCGTTGTCGTCCTCGTCAAATGCGGAGATGATCGTTCTCTCTTCAAGTCCTCGATCGATGATCATTTGTTTTACTTCCCTGATGATTCCATTTTCCTTGAGCTCGATGTTAAATTCCACATCCTCGTTTTTAAATGTGTCCAGCACTTCCGCAAGAAGCGGGATCTTCCTCCTGTACCCCGCATCGAGTTTTTGGAGTCCTTCCGCGGTATGGTCCCAGACGAACCCCGACACATTGGTGGTCCAGTTGAGCCGTTCGTTGTGATGAATCACAAGCACCCCGTCCTTCGCGGCGCGGACGTCGAACTCGATCGATTTTTTCATCCCCATCTTTTCAAGCGCCTCCAAGCCCTCCCTGAACGCCTCAATGGTGTTCTCTCCTTTTCTCAAACTCCAGAAATGTTTTCTACAGAGTCCTCGGTGGCTGATAATTCGGCATGCCATGCGTTTATTATACCCCAGATTCGTGGAGGCCGGACTGGAGGCTGTGAGCCTCCGCGAGTAGGAAGCTCATCCTTCAAAATATTAAAGACGGGAGGTTGTATAATAAGTGCATGCAGACGGAGTCGAAAATTTGTCAGAGCTGTAAACTCGAGTTTGTTATCGAGCCGGACGACTTCGCGACACCAACTACACGTGGATCAGTAAAAACACCTACCTCTCCTCATCGGTGCTGTACTCGGAAAACATCTCCTATTGCCACGGAACTACACACTGCCGAGACAGTATGGACTCCACTTATATCTACGACTCCCAACTCTGTTATGAATCACAGGATTGTCAGCGTTCCGCCAACTCCGTATATCTGACCGATTGCAGGGAGTGCATGAGTTCGGCGTTCCTTTACGACTGCAGGGGATGTAAAAATTGCTTCATGAGCTCGAACCTACGGAACAAGTCGTACGTATTCAAAAACCGGGAGCTCTCGAAAGAGGAGTATGAGCGGGAGATGAAGGAGTTGGATATGGAAAACTATGACGTATTCCGGGCCTGTGTCTCCGAGTATGAAACATTGAGAACGAATGCGGTCCACCGCTTTGCGAGCCTTTTCAGGGCGGTGAATTCAAGCGGAAACAATCTCATTAACACAAAGAATACGAAACATTGTTTTACGGGTGAAGATCTGGAGAACGTAAGTTACGGAATCAGAATTATTGAGGCGAAGGATTCCGCCGATCTCTACGGGGTCGGGAACGGGGCGGAGCCCCTGTATGACGGCGTAAATGTGGGATACAGGGATTCGCTTATCAGGTTTTCCACGAATACCTTCGAGGACATTCGGGACGCGACCTACTGCGATTACTGCGGAACCTCGCAGTATATTTTCGGATGCGTGGGTTTGCGGAAGAAACAATACCGCATTCTCAACAAGGCATATTCAAAAGAAGAGTATGAGTCGTTGATTCCGAAAATCGTCGTGCACATGAATGCAATGCCGTACCGGGACCCTGGGGAGAATATATCCTTTCGGCGAATTTTTCCCTCCGGAATCTTCTCCATTCGCGTACAACGAATCGATTGCGCAAGAGTACTATCCGACAACTGAAGAAGAAGCGAAGAAGTCGGGTTTTCGCCGGACACCCTCGGTAGCGCGCGAGTACCAAACCACAAAGAACTCCGAGGATCTGCCCGCCGCTATTCGGGACGTTCCCAACTCGATAATCGGCGAAATAATCAGATGTCTCCATGACGGATCATGTAACGAACAGTGTACGACTGCATTTCGGATTATCGATTCGGAGCTTCAGTTTTACAGACGAATGCATGTGCCGCTTCCGCGTCTGTGTCCCAACTGCCGTCATTACAAAAGGATAAAATACAGGAACCCCCTAAACATCCGTCTTTAGCGTCGTTCCTGTATGTGCGATAAGCCGAACCACGAGCATTCGGGAAGGTGTCAGAATGAATTTGAAACGCCGTATGCCCCCGACCGTCCAGAGATTGTCTACTGCTATTCTCATAAGGAATGAAGCGGCATAAGAAGCTTTTGTACCACTCCCGAATTTCCGACAGGAAATTGCGGGATTTTTTGCGTGCCTTCGCGCTCG
>JAJYXD010000011.1:0-3024 GCA_021791135.1 bacterium
TCCGTGGGATTCATGGTTCCCGCGTCCACGTTTACGTAGGGATCGATCTTGACCGCCGTAACCTCAAATCCCCGGGCTTGAAGAATTTTCCCGATGGATGCGCTTGCGACCCCTTTTCCTACGCCCGAAATGACTCCACCCGCTACGAATATGTATTTCATCCCGTTAGAGATAGGAAACGCTTTAATCTATTTTTAAGATAACATTTCCCCATTCCTGATTTAAGATATTTTTCTCTCGACCTTGCGTCACTCTCATTAAGACATGCTTCATAGTAAACCAACTTCCATGGCGTTCCCTGCTTGGTCCAAGTGGACTTCCCAGTATTATGCTGATTAAAGCGTTTCCGTAAATCATTGGTACTGCCAGTGTACCATCTTCCATTTTTCTTACTTTCAATGACATATATATAAAACATAAGATTGAAATCTCTAACGGGATTCATGTTTCTTAAAATAAAAGCCCCGACTTTTCGGGGTTGCCCTTTATCATTATACTCACGACTTTTTCGTTTGCACTGTGGATAAGAGGGAGGGTTTTCCCGCGCCACATATCTCACGAGTCGGGCGCTCCGGGCCGCTTGGCCAAGTCATACCCTCCTCGTCAAGATATGTAGCGCGGGATTTGAAACTCAGGTTGTTAGTTGGTTGGTATAAGTTATAATAGAGACAATGACTCCTTTACACGAGGGAAGATTGAAATATCTGGAAGAACTTGCGAACAGGATTCGCGAAGACATAATCGAAATGCTTCTTGAGGCGGGCTCCGGTCACTCGGCAGGGCCTTTGGGCATGGCGGATATCTTCACGGTGCTCTACTTTCACGTGCTTCGTCACGATCCGAAGTTCCCCATATGGCCGGATCGCGATCGTCTTGTACTTTCGAACGGGCATATTTGTCCGGTTTTGTATGCCGTGATGGCGCGCGCGGGCTACTTTCCTCTCGAAGAACTGAAAACGCTTCGGAAGATCAACTCCCGTCTTCAGGGACATCCGCATCGAACGGCGCTTCCGGGACTTGAGACGACCTCCGGTCCTTTGGGGTCGGGGCTTTCGCAGGCCGCAGGTATCGCGCTTTCCGCGAAACTCGACAGAAAAAAATTCCGTACCTACTGTCTTACCTCCGACGGAGAACATCAGGAAGGGAACACGTGGGAGGCGGTCATGTTTGCCGGGAAAAATAAACTGAGCAACCTTACGGTCATTATCGACAGGAATAATATTCAAATTGACGGAAACACGGAAACCATCATGCCGCTCGAACCTTTGAAGCAAAAATACGAATCGTTCAACTGGCACGTGCTTGAAATTAGCGGACACGATATGGAAGCGTTTGTCGCCGCAGTAAGCGAGGCGGAGGTGATTTTCGAAAAACCGACCGTGATCATTGCGCACACGGTTCCCGGTAAGGGGGTGAGTTTCATGGAACGCGATTATCGTTGGCACGGGAAGCCGCCGAACAAAGAAGAAGCGAAAGAAGCGTTAAAGGAGTTGAGATCACTTGGAGGCAGGATACAAAGCGAACACGAATAGTATGGTGCACGAAAAGGCAAAATTGAATCCGAAGTTGTTCGAGAAGGACGTCGAGATGAAACCTACTCGTGACGGTTTCGGAGAGGGGCTTCTTATCGCCGCCCGGGAACACGAGGGCGTGGTCGGACTCTGCGCCGATCTTACGGAGTCGACGAGGATGGAGGCATTCGCGAAGGAATTTCCGGAGCGATTTTTCGAAATCGGTGTTGCCGAACAAAATATGGCGACAATCGCGGCGGGACTCGGCGTGTCGGGGAAGATTCCGTTTATCGCGTCTTATGCGACGTTTTCTCCGGGGAGAAACTATGAACAGATCAGGACTACGATTGCGTACAACGATTCGAACGTGAAAATCGCGGGGCATCACGCGGGGATTTCGGTGGGGCCCGACGGCGCGACCCATCAGGCAACCGAGGATATCGCGATCATGCGTGCGATGCCGAACATGAAAGTGTTCGTTCCGTGCGACTGGATTGAGGCGAAAAAAGCGACTGTTGCCGCAGCAAAACTCTGGGGCCCCGTGTATATCAGATTCGGGAGGGAGAAGACACCCGTGATCACAACCGGGGCTACCCCCTTCGTTCCAGGAAAAGCGCAGGTTTTCTGGAAATCCAGGAAACCGCGCGTCGCGATTATCGCATGCGGCATCCTGGTCTATCAGGCGCTTCGCGCCGCCGAAGAACTCGAAAAAGAAAGAATAGGGACGATTGTGGTCAATAATCATTCGATAAAACCGCTCGATGAGCGATCCCTTCTTGAAGCGGCAGAACAAGCGGGCGCGGTGGTTACCGTAGAAGAGCATCAGATCGCGGGCGGACTCGGAAGCGTCATTGCCGAACTCTTCGCAAAGAAACATCCGGTGCCGATCGAATTCGTGGGGCTCCACGACACGTTCGGAGAATCCGGGAAGCCCGACGAGCTTATCGAGAAGTACGGGATGGGAGTAAAGGACATAAAAGCCGCGGTAAAGAAAGCGATTATGCGGAAGTGATATGTTCGACGTCGTTACCATAGGTTCTATCACGCGGGATGCGTTTTTCGACGTTCCGAAATTTCAGACAATTCCTTGGAAGAATACGCCCTCGAAGAAAGGTTTCCTCCTGCCGCTCGGAGAGAAACTCGAGGTAGACAGGGTGTTTTTCACTCTCGGGGGGAACTCCGCGAATGCCTCGGTGACGTTCGCACGTTCGGGTTTTAAAACCGCATGTATCGGAAAGATCGGTAATGATCCCGGGGGATGGGAGATTCGGAGACGTCTTCTGAAGGAAAAAGTGAATACGAAGATGTTACGCGACACGCCCAAATCCGGAACCGCATATTCGGTACTTCTTTTAAAGAACGGAGAGCGGACCATTCTCGGTTATCATGGAGCTTCGAATCTTTTCGGTTCGAGAGACGTCGACTTCGAACGATTGAAAGCAAAGTGGTGGTACGCCTCACTCTCGGGAAACTCCTATAAGATGTTCGAGACGGTGGTGCGTTATGCGAAACA
>JAJYXD010000011.1:3034-10442 GCA_021791135.1 bacterium
GTTGGCTTTCAATCCGAGCGGGTATCACCTCCGCCACAACCGCGGCGGAATACTTCGTGCGCTTAAAGATCTCTCTTTTCTCGTGTTGAATGAAGAGGAGGCGGCGCTTCTCACGGGCATTCCTTTCGTTCGTGAGCGGGAGGTGTTCCAGAAGCTCGACAAACTTACTCCGGGCGTTCTCGCCGTTACAAACGGAGACAAAGGAGTGACGGTTTCCGACGGGAAGCATGTGTACCGCGCCGGCGTTTTCGGGGAAAAGAAACTAATAGATAGGACCGGTGCGGGCGACGCATTCGGTTCCGGATTCGTCGCGGGACTCCTTCGTTCCGGGATCGTAAAAAAGAACATGCATACCGCTTCTCAATCGCAGATTGCCGCCGCCATTCGTTTTGCGACCGCGAATGCGACTTCGGTCGTGGAACATCTCGGTGCGACCGAGGGGATTCTCAAGAAGAAGGAGTTTGAAGCCGCTCCGAGGTGGAAAAGTCTGAAGGTAAAAGTCACTACCGTAGTATGACCGACGCCGCGGAGAAAATAGCCCAGATATTGAGGGCCGACAAGCACTCTCTTTTGAAGATTCAGTCGCATCTCTCCGAGGTGACGAGAAAGGAAGGCGCATTGGACGAGATAATCAAGAAAAACGCAGCGCTTGTCGAAGACAGGCTTTCGCGGCTCGGCGTCCCGAAGGACGCAAAGGCAAAAGAAGTATATGACGCGCTGATTTCAAAGATCGAGAGCGACAACCATCTCATCTCCGAGGCGTTCGGAAGTCCTTCTCTCGAAAAATCGGGTCACTGCGCCGAGGTGCTTGAGGTCGTGAAGACGGTTGCCGCAACCAATCACGGTTTTTTTCTAAAAAAAGAGAAGGCGATCGAGTTTTTAAAACATGAGCCGCCCCGGGACGTGATGCGCTACCTCGGGTACTCCTCGGTTGACAAGATGCTCGCGCACGAAGATTTGTTCGAGGTTATGAGCGCGCTTCGTTTCGTTGAAGGAAGCGACTGGCTGAATGACGTGTTTTTCAAACAATACGAGACGCTTACGCCGAACGATTTCGAGCGCCGCGAGATCGTCGTGCGGGTCTTGCCCGAACGATGGAACGAAGTTGCCGAATCGTTCGTGAGAAAGAAGTGGCACAACATAAGCCACCTGAAAGAGATGGGAGTGGTATTCGTGATACCCGTGTGCCTTGGCATCTCGGGAGAACTTTTAAGGATGATAAATTTGGTATTTCACTATCTTCACGAGGTTCCGTTCTACTCCGGTGTGTTTTTGAAAATCGCCGAGTTTCCGGAAACCTTCGCCGCGAATCTGATCTCGCTTCTTCGAGGCGATGTTCCCGATCGGCATTTTCCGGAAAATCATAAGACGCTCTGGCTTGTGGTGCAGCGCTACTTGGCGAAAGATGACGAGAACGACTGGCGGCTTTTCGTACCGCACGTGAATCCGGAAGCGATCCACTGGAAAAAAGCGGGAGAAGATCTCATGAGGTTAGGAGAGGCACTCGACGGGAAAACGATTGATCTTTCATTTTGGAAAGAACTGGACTGGGTAGGTGATTATTTTAAGGATGAACTGGGAAACAATACGCTCGTCAGCTTTAATATCGTCGATACCGTGATGAGTTTGGTGAAGGAGAAAGATATGATCAAATATCTTTATCATCACGAAGAGGCGCTGTGGAACGAGGTTTTTGCGGCGCACTTTTCTTACGAGGAGCTTGAAAAATTCGCGAAAGAATATCTGCTTCAGGGATACTTCGAAGTCTAGTGATGGGATTCTCGGTCGAGGCGTTACTCGTAATTCTTGTCTCCGGCCTCTGTATCGGCTGGCTCGCCGAGTTTTCTTACCGGTCGTTGGAGAAGGAAAAAATCGTGTGGCCGTTGTTCGTGAACGTATATATGTACGGGTGTACCGCGGTTGCTTCGTATCTTCTCTATTTGTATAACGCACCCACCGTCACGGTGATTCTCGTGCTTTTCTTCGTTACTACGGGCATAGAACTCGGAACGGGCTATCTGTTTTTGAGGTTCAAAAAAGTCCGCCTCTGGGATTACTCCGAAAATGTATATAACTACAAGGGAATCATTTGTGCGGAATTTTCTTTGTATTGGCTTGGCGCGGCGCTCCTGTATTATTACGTCGTTTTACCGAGCATAGTAGGTGTATAATAGAAATATGAAAACCTTCTTTAAGCCAACAGGAATAAAGATAGTAACAACAGTATTTTTTCTCCTCGTGCTTTTAAGTCTTCCGTTTCCACCCGCGGCGGATAGTGTAACTTATGGATATCCTTTCACGTTCCGTGAGTATACCGGATTTTCAATACATGGATTAGGGAAAGAGGAATGCAACCCGCGTCTTGTAGGAGAATGTTCGGCTACCCTTCAATGGAACTATCCTGCGTTGGTTGTCGATGTTGTATTGTTTGCAGTGATTGGTTGGTTTCTGGGTTTCTGTTTAGAGAAACTTTTCGAAAAATTCCCAGCCACGCGATTTATTTTATTACTGATAATTCTCATTATTCTCATTCTTGAATTTCTTGGTAATATCTAATCTATGAAATCGTTAAGAGAAGTTATAAAAGAAGTAGAGCAAAAGAAAACCGCAATCGGACATTTCAATGTTTCGAACCTTGAACAGCTGAAAGCGGTGGCGAATGCGGCCGGAAACTTAAACCTCCCCGTTATCGTCGGCGTTTCGGAGGGTGAGCGGGAGTATATCGGAATCCCGCAGATCGTCTCACTCGTGAAAAACTATCGTGCGCAGGGGATTCGAATGTATTTGAACGCCGACCATACCCGTTCCCTTGAGAATGTGGAAAAGGCGGCATGCGCCGGGTTCGATTCCGTCATCTTTGATGCGGCAAACCTCCCGTTTGAAGAAAATGTGCGAAATACCATCGATGCGAGGAATTTCATAAAAAAATACTCGTCGTGGCGGCACAAAATTTTATTCGAAGGGGAGTTGGGATATATAGGAACTTCTTCGGAGATTCGAACCGCACTTCCGGAAGGGGCGGCTGTACGACCGGAAGATCTCACAAAACCTGAAGAAGCGCTCAAATTTGTGAAGGCGACAGGCGTCAATATGCTCGCCCCCGCAGTCGGAAACGTACATGGTATGTTCGCGAATATGCCCGATCCCGGACTTGATCTTGAAAGAATTAAAGCGATACGAGACGCGGTGAGAATCCCGCTCGTGCTCCACGGCGGATCGGGAAATACCGACGCGGATTTCAGGGGCGCCATCGATGCCGGAATATCGATCATTCACATCTCAACCGAGTTACGGGTCGCATGGCGGAAGGCGCTTGAGGAGACCTTGAAAAGCAACCCGAACGAAGTGGCTCCCTATGAACTCATGCCCGGAGTAATCAAAGCGGTTCAGAATGTGGTGGAGCGTAGAATGAGGCTTTTTGCGGATCTCCCTTCTTCGTAACTCATAATATTACCACCCCATCCTCGCAGAGTATTTTCATGAAGCGGGAAAAAGTTTTAAGAGTTTTGTATGGCGTCCCCCTTCCTTTTTTCTTGAAGATGCGTTTGTAATCTTTTAGGGCTTTCGATTTTTCGAAAGCCCGTTTTTTCTTGTGCTCCGAGGCCTCTTTTTGCTATAACTATACTGTTATGGATCAGACGGCAGTAAAAAAAGTGATTCTTGAAGTTCGCGCGGGCACGGGCGGCGACGAAGCGGCGCTCTTTGCGGGAGATCTCGTGCGAATGTACCAGCGCTACTCGGGGAAAAGGGGATGGAGATTCGTTATCCTTGATGCGAGCGAGAGCGGCGCGCGCGGCTATAAGACGCTCGTCGCCGAGATTGAAGGAGAAGGAGCGTACGAGGCGTTCAGAAACGAATCGGGGGTGCACCGCGTGCAGCGCGTTCCCGAGACGGAACGACAGGGAAGAGTGCACACCTCGACCGCGTCGGTGGCCGTACTGCCGATTGTCGAGGCGAAGGAGGTACAGATCAAGGACAGCGATCTTGAGGTAACATTCTCTCGCGCCGGAGGACCCGGGGGACAGAATGTGAACAAAGTTGAGACCGCAGTACGCATTCTTCATAGACCGACGGGAATCGTCGTCTCGATGCGGGAAGAACGATCCCAGCACGCGAATCGCGAGAAGGCGATGGAGGTGCTCCGCTCGAAACTTTTCGAGATCCAGCGCGAGCAGGCGGTCGGATCGGTGGATCAAATACGGAAAGAACAGATCGGTTCCGCCGAACGCTCCGAGAAAATAAGAACGTACAACTTTCCCGAAGACAGAATTACCGATCATCGGATCGGCAAAAAATGGCACAATATTGAAAAGATTCTAGAAGGCAATTTTGACCCCATCGTGGAAGCATTTCAAGGAGTGCAACGGTAGCCTAGTTCCCGTTGCTTGCATTTAACGTATCAATATCGTCTTGGAACTCGTTCGCGCGATCCACAACGGGTTGTCCGTACCAGAAGCGGTAGGTGTACCAGCTTCCTCCCGAGTAGTATTTTGCCGCCGCGCACCGTTCAAGGAGTGTCTGGTAGGAGACAGCACTCTTGTTGGCGTTCGCATAACTGACACAACTTTGCGAGGCTAAAAGATCCTGCATGTAGAGTCCCGTAGCGACGAATGCGTCCGAGTTGTTCCAAGGGTTTGGCGGCGTGTTGCCCGTCACTTTCGATATGGCGGCTGAATAGAGTTTCCACGTTGAAGGAATAAATTGTGCGGGACCCATTGCACCGCCATAGGCGCCATGGCTATTGGCACAGGAGACATACGCGGATTGAGAAGTCGGATCAATACCGAGTTTTCCGAGAAGTTCGAGGAAATAGGGTACATCACGCGTCGGATGCATGGCAGTTTTGTAAGAACACCTCCCTACGTTTTTCCCGAGCTTGGATTCTCTGTCGAGAATTGCGAGGGTGAGCGCAGCTCGTACACCGGTCGCACCCTCGGCAAGTTTTGCATAGTTATACGCCTTTTCGAAGGTCAGTTCGCCGCCGCCCAGGAGTTCGAATATCCTGCTTCTGATTTGGGCTGCGGTTGCTTTCGTCTGAGTCAGAATTTTTTGATATTCCGATTCCTTTCCTTTCGTGACCTTAAGAAGAGTCGACTTCTGTTGTTGTGTCGATTGGAGTCCCGTTTTCTGGGACTGTTGAATCGCAATCAGATTTTCCGTGTCGCTTTTCTCGGTGGAGAGCTGCTGTTTCTGTTCGAGAAGCTGCTGGCGCAGCCGCACAATCTCGTTCAACGCAACTCGAATATTGTCCTGGAGCAGGGTGATATTGTTCAGATTTCCGAAAAAGTCGGAAAGGCGGTTGTTGGAGAGAAGAATTTCCATCGTGCTCTCCCGATCCGCCTCGTAAAGTGCCTGAAGCGAATCTCCAAGCGCGGTCTTGTGCCCGTCAATCTGATTTTCCGTCTGGTTAATTTGCTGCTGCGTCGTACCTATGTCTTTATTGAGTTGTTGAAGTTGTACGTTGATCGCCTTGATCTGAAGATTCAACTTGGAAATCTTCGCATTGAGCGAGCTGATTTCTCCGCTCAGACTCTTTCCTTGTTTCTGATACTCGTTGATTTTTTGCTGATTTTCTTCTATTTGCTTTTCGAGGTCGGCGAGTTGCTGCTCGAGTGCCGTCCGCTCCGATTGGGGATCACTCGGTGGCGGGATCGCAACAGTCGAGGTTGCGGTTGATGTCGCCGCGGCCCCCGCTTTAGAAATAAAAACGAAGGAAGACGCACGTGCACCCAGTGCGAGCAATACCGCTCCCAGAAGTATCGCGAGGATACCTTTGAATCGTTTTCCCATTTTCATTTCCTATCATATCATACAACGAATTCGCAGCGTATCCCGTTTCTTCAAAGAAAAAGACCCGTGAAGGGTCTTTATTTCTTTTCTTCCTGGGAAGATTGTGCGGCTTGCGGTATTTCCTCGGTTCCCGGCGCGGTTCCCGGCGGCGTTTCTTCTTCTTTCGCGAGCTCCGTGACGGTCACGATGATGGTGTCCGAAGGAGTAATAAGTTTTACCTCCTTTCCGATCTTCAGGTCGTGAATCGCGATGCCTTGCCCCTCTTCTTTCAATCCCGAAAGTTCTACCTCGAAACGATGAGGAATATGCTCGGGAAGCGCTTCAATCTCCACTTCATCCAACACCTTCACGAGCACGAGCCCTTTCTTCGTTGCGGGGGCCTCTCCGATAAATTCGATCGGAACCTTTGTTTGAATTTTCTCCCCCTTCCTTATGTGATGAAAGTCGACGGCAATTATGTTTCCCGAAAGGTGATCCAGAATCACGTCGGAGATGAGCACTGAAAACTTTTCTCCCTGTTCGTCCGCGAGTGTTATGACGGTGTTTTCGCCGGCTTCTTTGTACGTCTTCGTAAACTCCTTAAGCGAAACGCTCAAGTGTCTATTTTTTATCCCGTGTCCAAAAAGCTCGGCGGGAACAAATCCCTCCTTGCGCAAGGACTTCGTTTTTTTACCGAGAACGGTTCTTTCCTGTACCAGAAGTTCCATGTTATTTTTTCTTCTTCACTACCCTTACTTTTTTCTTCTTCGGTGCCGTCTGCGCTTTCTCGCGCCGCGCCTTAAAGCGCTCGACTCGTCCCGCGGTATCGATGAGTTGTTCACGGCCCGTGTAGAACGGATGACACTTGCTGCAGATTTCCACCTTGAGTTCCGCTCGCGTGGAGCCGATGGTAAACGTATTCCCGCATGCGCAGTGCACCTTTGTCTTCGGGTAGTACTGGGGATGAATGTCTTGTTTCATATTTGTAACGAGTTCATTCTACATAAAAGTTGAGAAATAGCAAGGAAGAATGTAAGAGGTTGACCCCGTTAGAGACAGCCCGCCCCCACGGGGCCCTTCGGGCGCGCAAAGCGCGGGCGTGGTCTCTAACGGGGTTGACAAGTGGGCGTTATTCCATATACTTAAACCCTGCAAGCTCCGATTTTGTCCTATCCGTTCGACCGCTTCTTTACATAGCAGCAACAAGCAATGTTGAGAATTTTTTTAGTTGTCCCTTTATGAGAAATTTGATATGAGAGACCCGATCGAGGGTTTTTCATATTGAATTTCTTTTTAGAGGATTTGATCCTGGTCCAGGATGAACGCTGGCGGCGTGGATAAGGCATGCAAGTCGAACGATTTTTCATTTCTCGCAAGAGAGATGAAGAATAGTGGCGAACGAGTTAGTAACGCCTTGGTACGTACCTCGAAGTTGGGCATAACGAGCCGAAAGGTTCGCTAATTCCCAATAGTCCCTTACGGGTAAAGGCGCAAGCCGCTTCGAGATCGGCCTAGGTCCTATCAGCTAGTTGGTGAGGTAACGGCTCACCAAGGCTACGACGGGTAGGGGGGCTGAGAGGCTGATCCCCAACGACGAGACTGAGACACGGCTCGTACACCTACGGGTGGCAGCAGTCGA
>JAJYXD010000062.1 GCA_021791135.1 bacterium
CGGCTTCTCAATATCGGTAAGCGTATCTCCCGTCGTCGTATCCTTGAGTCCCACAAGTGCGCCCAGATCTCCCGCGTAAATTTCTTCCACTTCCTCGCGGTGATTCGCGTGCATCCGGACGATTCTGCTGATGCGCTCCTGCGAGTTCTTGGTCGCGTTCAAAATATAACTCCCGCGCTTTAAGGTTCCGGAGTATACCCTGAAATAGGTAAGCGTTCCCACGAAAGGATCGGCTGCAACCTTAAAGGCAAGCGCCGCAAGCGGTTCACTGTCAACGGGATGCCGTTCTTCGTCCGCATGCGTTTTCGGATCAATACCCTTGACCGGCGGCAGATCTATCGGAGAAGGAAGATAATCAATGACTCCGTCCAGCACAAGCTGCACTCCTTTGTTTTTCAATGCGGATCCGCAAAATACCGGAACGAGCGTGTTGTCGATCGTGGCTTTTCTTAAAACTCTCTTCAATGCCGCAAGATCGGGTTCTTTTCCCTCGAGATACATCGCCATCAAATCGTCGTCTTTCTCGACGATCTTTTCGATAAGTTCGTGTCTTCGTTTCTTCGCTTCCTCTTTCAGAGATTCCGGAATTTCTTTTTCGACGATCTTTTCTCCGCGTTCTCCTTCGAAGTACATCGCCTTCATATTCAAAAGATCGACGACTCCGTCGAAGTCCGCCTCAAGTCCTATCGGAATCTGAAGCGCCACGGCATCCGTTGTGAGACGATCGAGAATCGATTTGAAACTGAAGTCGAAGCTCGCTCCAATGCGGTCGAGTTTATTGATAAAACAGATCCTCGGAACCTTGTATTCGTCCGCATAGTGCCAGTTCGTTTCCGACTGCGGCTCCACGCCTGCCACGCCGTCGAACACGACGACCGCGCCGTCCAAGACGCGAAGCGATCGCTTCACCTCGACGGTGAAATCGATGTGTCCCGGAGTGTCGATGATATTGAAGCGATATTCGAGATTCTTATCCCCTTTCGCGTAGGAAGGGATCCAGAAACAAGTGGTCGCCGCGGATGTAATTGTAATGCCGCGCTCGCGTTCCTGCTCCATCCAGTCCATGATCGCCTCGCCTTCGTGCACTTCTCCGATCTTGTGCGAGACGCCGGTATAAAAAAGTACGCGCTCCGATGTGGTGGTTTTTCCCGCGTCGATGTGAGCGATGATGCCGAAATCACGAACTTTTTCTATTGGATATTGTCGGGGCATATAGTTAAGTAAACAAAATTCGCCTGGAGTTTTTCACTCTTTTTCCCGGTAGTTAGCGCAGGTACGATGCGAATGCCCGGTTGGCTTCCGCCATTCGATGCGTATCCTGTTTCTTTTTAATAGCGTTTCCTTCGTTCTTCGACGCGGCGATAAGCTCTTCCGCAAGACGATCCGCCATAGGCTTTCCTTTCTTGCTCCGCGCGGCGTCGATAATCCAATGCGTCGCGAGGAAGAATTTTCTCTCCGGTCTCACTTCGCGGGGAATCTGATAGTTCGCGCCTCCGATTCTTTTCGAGGCGACTTCGAGAAGCGGGGTCGCATTTTCGATCGCGCGTTCGAATACCGCGATCGGATCTTCTTTCGTGACTTCTTTCACCTTCTCGAGTGCGTCATAGAACACGCGTTCGGCGACGCTTTTCTTCCCCTCTTCCATTAGGTAGTTCACAAAACGCCCCATGTCGATCCGAGCGAATTTGGGATCGGGCTGATGTTCCTGTTTTTTGAAGTTCTTTCTTCTCATTATTTTTTATGTTTTGCCCCGTATTTCGAGCGCTGCTGCTTTCTTGCGTCGACACCGCCGGAATCCAAAACGCCCCGCACGATGTGGTATCTGACGCCGGGAAGATCTTTCACGCGGCCGCCGCGAATCATGACCACGGAGTGTTCCTGCAGGTTATGTCCTTCACCCGGGATATAGGCGGTAACTTCCATTCCGTTCGTAAGCCGCACCCTCGCCACTTTTCGGAGCGCCGAGTTCGGTTTCTTCGGGGTCGTCGTGAACACCTTAAGGCACACGCCGCGCTTAAAAGGCGACGCCGAGGAGACGGGTTTGTTGTGAATGTAATTAAAATAAGAATCTAGAGCCGGCGCTTTAGATTTTTTGGACTTCGAGGTCCTCCCTTTCTTGATAAGCTGATGAATTGTCGGCATTTGTGCGCGTTATGCTACGCTAATAAAAGTAACGAAAGAGGCGGATTTTGTCAAATCCTACCTCGGATAAAGTTTAATTTCCTCACCGAATGGATGTTTAATCTTTTTAGTCATTTTCGAGGTAAATATGAACAGTAAAATCTCTTTTATAAGCGAGGGGTTCTTTGACGGGAACGCCTTAACAACACTCACCTTCAGAACGGTCCGTTTCTGGATCGTCTCTTTCTTGGTGATAGCTTTCGTCGGAATCACCCTCAATCTTTTCTTCGGGAAGGTACTATCGTTGATATTCGTCGTCTTTGCTCCCGTTTCCATTCTTTTCGTAAGAGAATCGGAGAGCAGCTTTCTGGCAAATTTCCCGCATGAAGCGCTTAAAGCGTTCGCGTTCGAGGTCGCAGCTCTCGCGTTTTCAGTTGCGGGACTATTCGCCTCTTACTATTTGGGAAGAAACTTCCCGGACGTCACGATGCTGTACTGTTTCTTTGGTCTGCTTTCTTTTTCTTCCGCGATCTGCGTGTTCCGTATATTTACCGGAAGAGATCAAAAAAAGGAAAAAAGAGCGGACGACGAAAATTGGTACTCAAATCACCTGAAGGAAAGGAAAAATTACTCTATAACCGAGTTTCTGATTATATTATTGTCTCTCCTGATTTTTGTTTTTTCCATTTCGACGGAATAAACGAAAACAAAAGCCGGATTAATCTCATCTTCATCCGGCTTTCGTATTTTTACGATCTCAACAACTACCTGGCGGGAGGTTGCTGTATTTCCGGCGTTCCCCCAAAGAGAGATTGAAGTACTTCCTGAATCGGTTTTGTATCCGAGGGCATCGGAATCTCCAATACGGCATTATAGTTACTCATGAGAAGCGTGAATGCCATGGACGCGGAACTATCGTCTCTCCTCACCAAGAGCTTTCTCAAGAGATAGTCCTTTTTATCAACCCAGATCTCCCAAGTCGTACTCGCGAAGGACTGTTGCATCGCATCGACTTCCGAGGGAAGTATCGATTCCGCGATAGACGAAACGTTTAAAATGCCACCCACGTTCTTCGTGAAATCCATGAGCGCCGCCGCATCAGGCTTGAAACCATAATGATACGTGCCGATTTCACCGACATCCTCCGAGGGAAGGGTCGTGACGTCTTTAAAGAAGTAGGCGTTTTTTACCATATCTTTTATCTTTGCGGTCTGTTCCGGAGTAACACTAAGTTTGTTATTCGGAATGTTCACGCCGAACCCGGAGACGGGAGAACTACTCGCGAGATCGTTTTGAGGATCAATTTTAAACCATTGATTGGAGATCATGTTCAAGCTGAAGGGCCCGAAAGAGGTTCCCGGATTTACCTTGAGATACGCAATCTTGTCGCGATAGATTATCTCTCCGTCGACAACAACAAGAGAGACACCGCTTCCTCCATCGCCCTTAATACGGACAAGGTACTTCGGGTTGTTCTTGTCTCTCATGTCGACATCTCCCGAAACGTTCACATTCATCTTCGAGTTCAAGGAGGAGCTCTGCGCTTTTCCTTCAACCGCGACAGAAAACGACTCGACGGAAGAATTATTCTGCATCATCCTGTGAAGCACGTCTTCCGGACTGGGAACCGTGAGTTGGAAGTATGCATATACTCCCCCTCCCACCAAACAAAAAGCCAGAGCGATTATGCCGGCCATCACCAGTATTTTTTTCTTCCCCTTTTCGAGCACCTGCGCTACGGGTGCCTGAACGGGATTCAGGGGTGCGGGAGAAACTCCGGACAACGCGGTACTCCTCGCTACTTCGATAAATCGAAGAGTATCTTCCCGACTCCAACCCAAACGTACCATCTCTTCGATGAGGCGATCCTGCCCCATTCCCGCCATAAGCTGGTCTCTCACGTAACGAATCGCGTCTTCCCTGTTCATTGCTTTTATTATATCACGCGGACACTACGCGCCGATCAAAAGATGATAAAGTCCGAGGATGACGGGCGAGATGAGCGGGAGCCCTATAAACACAAAGACGATAAGCAAAAGCCACCCGTACTGATTCTGATCGTAGAAGAAACGTTTGAAGTTTCCCGCACGATCGGGAATGAGAGGTAAGATAACTTTTGCGCCATCCAGAGGCGGGATGGGAACTAGATTGAATATTCCGAGAACGATGTTAATGAGAACGACCGCGCTTATAAGATCGCCCGTTATGAGAAGTGCCTGATTTCCGGCCGCAACAAACGGAATAAGGCGATATACGACGCTTAATACCGCGGCGATCAAGAGATTGCTTGCCGGACCCGCAAGCGCGATCAAGGCCGCGCCTTTTTCGGGATTTTTGAGGTTGAACGGATTATAGGGAACCGGCTTCGCCCAGCCGAAGATAATACCTCCGGGAAGCAGGGAGAGCAGGAGCGGCAAAATCACCGAACCGAAAGGATCGAGGTGTTTTAGCGGATTCAAGGTAAGCCGTCCCGCGAGGCGCGCGGTAGGATCGCCGAGTTTCTCCGCCACGAATCCATGTGAAATTTCATGCAGTATCGCCGAGAAGACGAGCACGATAACCGCGAACAAAGTAGCCATAGGATTATAATAACGAAGTCACGAGTGAAATGCTATAATCGAAAAATGGGAAGACACGGAACAATCTATCTTATCCTGGGTATTCTTGCGATCGTCATCGCGGTTCTTGCGTATCTTGCATTCAGCCAAATAGGTTCCCTTAATAGCGATATAAAGAATCTTCAGATGAATCTTGAGTTGGCCTTGAGAAGCGATTTCGCAACGAGCACGGCGTCATCAGCGACTACCTCCATTCAGACCGGAGCGACAAACAACCAGCCGATTGTCGAACAGGGCGGGAGCATCGTCATTCCGACCGGTATCGTCTTCAACGCCACCTCGAGTCCTCTCCTCCAGCCGCAGGCGATTATTACGCTCATCGTACAGGATGTGGCGAAACAAACCGACGGAAAGGTGTTTGTTCACCTCAAGGCCTCCACCGAGAAAGCACAAAGCTACAGTGCAGTTGATCCGAAGGAATATTTTCGGCTCGTGAGTCTGACCTCCGACAATCAACAGGCACTCGCGGCGGATGGTGCGTGGAGTTCGATGCCTCCGCAAGGTACCGTGCAAGGCACGCTGATGTTTCAGATAGATCCCTCGCAAACGTCTCTTATTCTCCAGGTGGAAAAGGGAGAGGAGGTAAAGTTCTACCAGTTCGACTTCCAAACGAAGACGTATAAGGAGGTGGTGCTGGGATAAACTCGGAAGACATCCCTGCGGGCATACCACCACTCGGGCGCTCCGGGCCGCTTGGCCAAGTCTTACCCTCGTGGTCGGTATGCCCGCAGGGATGTAGTTATATGCCGTGGAAAATAGTTACTATAAACTCCGCCAACGAAGTAAATTTCTCTTTTCCCCAAGCGAGTATAGCGGAGCGAGAAAAGAACCTCGCGAGGAATGACGCAGGAAATAGGAATTGAAGGTGTTTGAGTCCCGAAGGGACGAGTTCCTTCAATTCCGTTCATTTCCCAGGAGTGACGAGTTTAAGTTCTCCGAACGGAGCTTTGTGCGAGCGGGGGGAGAGAGAAAAACAACTGTAGTTGACAGTAACTAGAGAAGTAGTACCATTGAATTATTCCTGACCGCTCCATAGAGAGCGGTGTAGTTTTAAGAGAACAAGGTCGTAGATAGTAATCACATTGGCATATGATGGATTTAAAATCATTAAGCGGTGCGGTAGAGCAGATTGCGAGCGAGAAGGGTATTCCTCCCGAGAAAGTGATGGGGGCGATTGAGGCCGCCATCGCTGCCGCATATAAAAAGGAGTATAGAAAGCGATCGGAGATTATCCGCGCAAGAATTGATCCCAAGACAGGGGAGATTGAGTTCTTCCAGGTGAAGACCGTTGTGGACCCCTCAATGGTACGCATCGTCTCCGAGGAAGAGGAAGCGAAGGAATCGATCCCGACGGAAGAAGCGGAGGGCGTACTCCCGCGCTACAATCCCGATCGGCATATCTTTATAGAAGAGGCGAAACAGTTTAAGAAAAATGCCGTACTCGAAGAAGAACTCGAGTTTCCACTCGAGACCCACGAGGACTTCGGTCGCATTGCGGCACAGACCGCGAAGCAAGTTATTTTGCAGAACCTTCGGGAGGCGGAGCGATCCTCGATCCGCGATGAGTTCGCGGATAAGGAAGGAGAGATCGTGAGCGGCGTGATCCAGCGATTCGAGCGGGGGAATGTCTATGTGAACCTCGGCCGCGCAATGGGTATCATGTATCCGAACGAAAGTATTCCGGGTGAGCACTATCGCGTGGGCGATCGCATGCGCTTCTTCGTGTTTGCGGTACAAAACGACGTGCGCCGGCCGGGCATCGTACTCTCGCGTTCGCATCCGAGTTTTGTCGCGAAACTTTTTGAGCTTGAGGTTCCGGAGATTGCCGACGGAACGGTGGAGATAAAACAGATCGCACGGGAAGCGGGGAGTCGCAGTAAGATCGCGGTCTATTCGAACGAGGAAGGTGTCGACCCGGTAGGATCGGCAGTAGGTCAGCGCGGTACGCGCGTGATGGCGGTTACGAACGAGCTCGGCAATGAGAAGATCGACATTATCGAGTGGTCCGAGGATCCCGAGAAGTTTATCGGGAACGCGGTTTCTCCCGCAAAAGCAAAACTCGTTGAGATTCTCCCGCGTCGCGAGGCGCGCGTCTTGGTTGCGGAAGACCAGTTGAGTTTGGCGATCGGGAAGGGAGGACAGAATGTCAGGCTCGCCGCAAAACTCACGGGTTGGAAGATTGACGTGAGATCACAATCGAATCCGGATGAAATGCTTGAGGGGGGAGTTGCCTCGGCGGAAGAAGAAGCGGCGGCAGGGCCTCCAAAAGAAGAAGGAGGTGAAGAACCAAAAGAAGAACAAAAAGAGTCGGAAGATAAAAATGTCGAAGAAAAAGAATAGTACCAATCATGTTTAAAAAACTAAAAACAAAATTTATGATTGCGGGAGTTGCGATGGCATCCTTTATGGCGCTCGCGCCGAGCGCTCATGCGAGTGAGGCGGATCTTCTGCTTCCCGATCTGAAGTCGGTGTCGTTTCTCGGCATGACGGGATACGGACTTCTCATGACCGGCATCGCGGTCTGTATTCTTGGGATGATATTCGGGTTCGCGATGTTTACAAGAACCAAAAACCTTCCGGTGCACCGCGCAATGAAAGAAATCTCGGAACTGATCTACGAAACCTGCAAAACATATCTCACTACGCAGGGAAAGTTTCTCATGATTCTCGAGGCCTTTATCGGCGTCATTATTATCGTTTATTTCGGACTGCTTCAACATTTCGAAGCGGTAAAGGTGCTTATCATTCTTCTCTTCAGCATTCTCGGTATTCTCGGAAGTTATGCCGTCGCGTGGTTCGGTATCCGTATCAATACGTTCGCGAATTCGCGAACCGCGTTTGCGGGGCTTAAGGGAAAACCGTATCCCACTTACCAGATTCCAATGCAGGCGGGCATGAGTGTGGGAACGCTTCTTATCAGCACCGAGCTCCTCGCGATGCTTGCAATTCTTCTTTTTATCCCCGGCGATTATGCGGGGCCGTGTCTCATTGGTTTTGCAATCGGTGAATCACTCGGTGCCGCGGCACTCCGCGTAGCGGGAGGTATCTTCACGAAGATTGCGGACATCGGTTCTGATTTGATGAAGATCGTCTTCAAAATAAAAGAAGATGATGCGCGAAATCCGGGCGTCATCGCGGACTGCACGGGAGACAACGCGGGAGATTCGGTGGGTCCCACTGCGGACGGATTCGAGACCTACGGCGTGACGGGCGTGGCGCTCATTACGTTCATTCTTCTTGCGGTAGCAAGCGCAGTAACCCAGGTCCAGCTTTTAGTGTGGATCTTCGCGATGCGCATCATGATGGTCATCACAAGCGTTGTTTCGTATGCGTTGAACAATATGTTCGCGCGATCAAAGTATAAGACGGCGGACAAGATGAACTTCGAGTTGCCGCTCACGACCTTAATTTGGCTTACCTCGTTCATCTCGATTGTGGTAACCTACCTCGTTTCCTATCTTTTGATCCCCGGCCTTGGTGACGGATCGCTCTGGTGGAAGCTCGCGACGATTATCAGCTGCGGCACGCTCGCGGGCGCGCTGATTCCCGAACTCGTGAAAGCGTTTACCTCGACGAACTCGACGCACGTGAAAGAAATCTTGAGTTCTTCGCGTGAAGGGGGAGCATCCCTGAATATTCTCTCGGGACTCGTGGCGGGTAACTTCAGCGCATACTGGATCGGTCTTGCGATCGTGGCGCTTATGGGTGTCGCTTTCGGGGTGAGTACGCTCGGATTCGGCACGCTTATGATCGCTCCGTCGGTCTTCGCGTTTGGTCTCGTGGCATTCGGGTTTTTGGGTCTCGGACCCGTTACCATCGCGGTTGACTCGTACGGCCCCGTGACGGATAACGCCCAGTCGGTGTACGAACTTTCGATGATCGAGACGCTCCCGAATGTCAAAGAGGAAATAAAGAAGGATTTCGGATTCGATCCCGACTTCGAAAAAGCGAAAGAATATCTTGAGGAAAACGACGGCGCGGGAAATACTTTTAAAGCAACCGCGAAGCCGGTCTTGATAGGCACGGCGGTTGTGGGAGCGACGACCCTGATCTTTTCGATTATTATGATGCTTACCGAAGGATTGAAACCGGAACTCGTGAGTAATCTCTCACTCTTGAATCCGTTCTTCCTCTTGGGGCTCATCACGGGCGGCGCCATAATCTACTGGTTTAGCGGCGCTTCGATGCAGGCAGTCGTAACCGGCGCATATCGGGCAGTCGCGTTCATTAAGGAAAAAATCAAACTCGATGGAAGTTCGACAAAGGCGTCCATTGAAGACTCGAAACGGGTAGTGGAAATCTGCACGCAGTTCGCGCAGAAAGGAATGTTCAATATCTTCCTCGTCGTATTCTTCAGTGCGCTCGCCTTCGCTACGCTTGATCCGTACTTCTTTATCGGTTATCTCGTCTCGATTGCAATCTTCGGTCTCTACCAGGCGATCTTCATGGCGAATGCCGGAGGCGCGTGGGACAACGCGAAGAAGGTGGTGGAGACGGAACTTAAGGAAAAAGGCACGGAACTTCATGCGGCGACGGTCGTGGGCGATACGGTAGGGGATCCCTTTAAGGATACCTCTTCGGTCGCGATGAACCCGATCATCAAGTTCACGACGCTCTTCGGGCTTCTTGCGGTAGAACTCGCAATCACGCTTCCGCGCTCGACGAGCACTGTGCTCTCGGTTATCTTCTTTATAATCTCCGCGATCTTCGTCTGGCGCTCGTTCTACGGAATGAGAATCAAATCGAACGCCTAGTACTCTTTGAATGGAAAGCCGGGCTTCCGCTTTGAAGCCCGGTTTTTGTGTATAATAAAGATGTTTTTATGACGAAAGACTTCAAAAATAAAAAGGTGCTTATTATGGGTCTCGGGACGCTTGGCGGAGGAGTCGCGAGCGCGAAGTGGTTTATTTCACAGGGTGCAAAAGTCACCATTACCGATCTCCGCTCGAAAACCGAGCTTCAGGAGCCGGTGCGGGAACTGCATAATTTTATAAAATCCGTCCTCCATTCGAAGGGTGCTATGCTACCGCATAGCACCAGCAATGCACTTGAGTTTGTATTAGGGAAGCATAGAGAGAAAGATTTCAAAGGCAGTGACATTATTGTCGTGAATCCCGCCGTGCCGCGGGAAAGCAAGTATCTCGTGATCGCCCGAAAGACGGGGAAGAAGATCGTGAATGACGCGCGGATTTTTTTCGATACGGTACCGAATCCAATCGTAGCGGTCACGGGCACGCGCGGAAAGACGACCACCACGAACTGGATCGCGCATTTCTTGAAGGCGAAGTATCCGAAGGCAATGCACGGCGGAAACTCCTCGAAGACCGCACTCCTTTTACTTGCCGACAAGTTGACGGACAAAAAGACGCCCGCAGTCGTAGAGCTTTCCTCGTGGCAGCTCGAACTCCTCGATAAAACGTCCCGCGGCCCCGATGTCGCGGTGATCACAAATATCTTTCCCGACCACCTGAACCGCTATAGAAACGTGCGGGACTATGCCTCCGCGAAGGCAAACATATTTTCGAAGCAAACGGCGGCGCAAAAACT
Organism: bacterium; assembly: GCA_021791135.1. Taxonomy (GTDB): domain Bacteria; phylum Patescibacteriota; class Minisyncoccia; order UBA6257; family GWB1-50-10; genus JAKAHD01. The sequence goes on from JAJYXD010000062.1 coordinate 10,287, forward strand.
TATTTTGAATTTTGATAATCCATGGACGAAATTTTTCCTCTCGAAGAAGTCGAAATCGGAGATATATTTCATTTCACTCAAAGGACTTCCCGCAGGCCATAACGGTCTTTGTAGTTTCCCCGTTATTCTGAATCA
>JAJYXD010000065.1 GCA_021791135.1 bacterium
GTCCTTCGGCCGAGACACCCATCACCGAATCGAGCATGTTCGGAAAGGGATGGCTCAGCCAAAGGTATGCGCCTTGTCGGGTTAGTCGGGCCTCACTCCCTTCTAACTCTTCTTATAGTATACCAAATTACAAGAATTTTCCGAGCGTTGCAAGTGCTCACTCGTCCACAGGTTTTCGGTACATTATCTACAACGAAGAGGGGGGCTTTTTCGTTACGGAAAACCAACGAGGATGTCGTTCTCGCGCTACATCCCCCTCACTCGGGCGCTTGCTTCCAAAACATACCGGTAAGGGAAGATATGCGTGTTTTGGAAGCATCCCGAGGAGTTCACGACGAGGGGCTACCTTTATTCACTTAGGCCGAGTCTTACCCTCGTTCGGGGGACGCGGCGCGAGGACACAATGAGGCCTTCCCTTAGGAAAAAGAGAGGGAAAGATGGGAGTTTAAGGAAGAAGCCAGGGGGTGGCGGCAAAGAGAATACTCGCAAATACGGCAAAAAACGTCAGTTCTTTGAGGATAAACGAGAAGGAGAGCGAGCCCTCGAAGTGCATCGAGAGCGCGTCCCGGAGGAGGATAAAAACCACGGCAAGAAAGGCGCCCGCGTTCAGGAATCCGAGCGGAAGAAACAGGACGAGCATCGACACTTCGGCGGCGAGAACCCCAAGAGAGACCGGGACGAGCCGAAGCGAGCGCGAGATCCCGACGCCGAGGAAGGAAAATGCCTCTCTGAAGAGCAGGGTAATCGCGACAAAAACCCCGACAAGCCAGAAGAAAAGCGGGAAGAACGACTCACTTCCCGGAGCGGGCGCGATGAGGAACAACTCCACGAAGGTGAAAAAAAGGACAAGCGAGTGGAGAAGACGGTACCAGAGCGATCGCTCGGCGAGAAGATAGTTCAGATCCACGAGCACAAAGTAGAGGAGCGTTCCGAACGCGAGAAGGATCAGGAGTTTTATGATTGAGGCGGCGAAAAAGGAGGGAAGCGACAACGTAACGGCATATAAGCCGAGAAGGGCGAGAACACCGAGAAACCAGAAGGACGTACGCACCTGCCGACTGGAAAACTCGGAGTAGTAAAGTGCGATGAGCGCCGCAAAATATACGAGGCACCCGAAAAAAGAAAATCCGAGAAGGTAGGCAAATCCGAGCGCCAGTACGGCTCCGAAGGATTTATACAGTAACTTCCACTTGATTTCCTTTGGTAAGGACGATAGTAGCTTTTGTACCATCTCGGAGTGTACCGCGAACCATCTTGTCCGCGAGCGTATCGACGATAACTTTTTGGATAAGCCGTTTGATGGGTCTCGCGCCGTAATCGGGATCGAATCCGTGCTCCACGATATAGCGTTTCACCTCTGGCTTGATTTGAAGCGTAATCCCTTTCTCGAGAAGTCGCGTTTTCACCTCATCGAGCTGGATATCGACTATTTTTTCGATATCCTCGGGCGAGAGCGCGTTAAAGATGATGATCTCGTCCAGGCGATTCAGGAATTCGGGCTTGAACGTCTCGCGAAGCGAGCTCATAACCCTATCTCCGAACTGCTCCTCCTTTTCCCGAAGCTCTTCTCCTCCGTGCCCCATCTTGAAACCGAGGGAAGACATCTCACGGAAGTACTCGCTCCCCACATTCGAGGTAAGAATGATAACGGCGTTTTTGAAGTTCGCGATCTTCCCCTTCGAGTCGGTGAGCCGTCCGTTATCCAGTACCTGAAGCAGAATATTGAACACCTCGGGATGCGCCTTCTCGATCTCATCGAAAAGGATGAGGCTGTACGGCCTATGACGGATGGTGTCGGTGAGTCTCCCGCCCTCCTCGTATCCCACGTAGCCGGGGGGGGAACCGATGAGACGCGACACCGAGTGCCGCTCCATATATTCCGACATATCGATTCTCACAAGCGCCTTCTCGTCGTTAAACATAAACTCCGCGAGCGCCTTCGCAAGCTCGGTCTTCCCGACGCCGGTCGGTCCCAAAAACATGAAGGATCCGGAGGGCCTGTCCTCGTCGGCGAGTCCCGCACGGGAACGCCGAAGCGCCCGCGCGACGGAATCGATCGCTTCTTCCTGCCCCACGACGCGGCTCTGAAGTTCGTCTTCGATCCGCGCGAGTTTTTTCATCTCCGATTCGAGCATGCGCGAGACGGGAATTCCCGTCCAGCGGGAGACGACCGCGGCGATATCCTCCTCGTCCACGACTTCTTTTATAAAACGTCCTCCTTTCTTCGCTTGTGCGCTCGTCTTCGCGTTCATCGTCTTTTCAAGCTCGCGGTATTTCTTCTCCACCTTCGGATACGCCCCATACCTGATCTCCGCAACCCGTTCGAAGTTGCCCTCCCGCTCGGCAATCTCGGCCTCCCGTTTCAAATCCTCCATCGATTTTCTGATCTCGTGGAGGGAACCAATACCGGTCTTCTCGCCTTCCCAGTCCGCGGTAAGTTTCGCGTTCTGCTCCTTCAACCGTTTCAAGTCCTTCGTCACTTCTTTGAGACGCGCCGCTTTCTTCGGACTCTGTTCTTTATGGAGCGCCGATTTTTCTATCTCGAGGCGCGTAATCTCCCTTCTTAGTTTCTCTATCCCCTCCGGAATGCTGTCGGACTCGAGACGCCGCGCGGCGGCCGCCTCATCGATCAGATCGACGGCCTTGTCGGGAAGGAAACGATCGGAGATATAACGCGACCCGAGATTGACGGCCGCCATAATGGCCTCGTCCGTAATCTTAAGTCCGTGATGCGTCTCGTATTTTTCTTTGAGTCCGCGCAAGATGGCGATCGAGTCCTCGATCGAGGGCTCCTCAACCACAATCGGCTGGAATCTGCGTTCGAGCGCCGCATCCTTCTCGATATATTTCTGATACTCCTTCAGGGTCGTCGCGCCGATCGCGTGGAGCTCCCCTCTCGCGAGCGCGGGCTTCAGAAGATTCGAAGCATCGATTGCTCCCTCGGCGGCACCCGCACCCACAATCATGTGAATCTCATCGATAAAAAGGATGATGCGCCCCTGCGAATCGCGCACTTCTTTCATGAACGCCTTGAATCTGTCTTCGAACTCGCCGCGGAACTTCGTCCCCGCGATCAGAGATCCGAGATCGAGCATCACGATCTCTTTTTGTTTGAGTGACTCCGGCACGTCGCCGGAAACGATGCGCTGTGCAAGACCCTCCACAATCGAGGTTTTCCCGACGCCCGGCTCGCCAATCAAGACCGGGTTGTTTTTCGTGCGCCGCGAGAGAATCTGCATGAGACGGCGAAGCTCGTCTTCCCGTCCGATGACCGGATCGAGCTTTCCTTCGCGGGCTTTTTCCGTGACGTTCACCGCATATTTCTCGAGCACCTGAAATTTCGCCTCGGGAGTTTCGTCCGTTACGCGCGTCGAACCGCGGAGTTCGCGAAGCGTTCTTAAAAGAGCCTCCTTCCGCGCGCCGAACTGATTGAGAATGTCCTGCGTTACGGACGGGGTATCGGAAAGCGCGACAAGAAGATGCTCGCACGAGATGAACTCGTCCTTCTGTTTCATGGCGATCTCTCCGGCCTTATCAAGAATCCGCATCAGTTCCTGCGAGAGATACAACTGCCCCACCACGCCCTGCGAAGAAAAAATCTTGGGGAGTTTTTCGAGCGTCGTTCTCACTTCCCGTTCGAGTTCGGAAAGATTCACGTTGGTGCGAACGAGTATCGGCCTCACGAGCGTCTGTTCGTCGTCCAAAAGCGCAGCCAGAAGATGGAGCGCCTTGAGTTCGCCATGATTGTACCGCGCAACCATTTCTTGTGCGTTCTGGAGTGCTTCCTGCGCCTTGATGGTAAAACGTTGAAAGTTGGGCATCGATTCAAATTTTAAATTCTAAATCTTAAATCAATTTTAATTTGTTCATTCAATTAAAAGTTAAAATTATCACATTTGTAGTATACACCTTTCCCTGAGATTAGCAAAGGATCGACTTGAGTGCTAATCTTGAAATTGTTATTCTACTCCCCCTTCGGGCGCTCGGCGAGCGCCACGGGAAGAGTGAGCGTCCGGTCTCCTCTCTGCACCTTGAGTGTTATTGTATCGGTCACGTTATAACGCTGGATCAGATTAAGAAGAGGGTGATTCTGATCTACCTTCGTTCCGTTCACCTCAAAAATAATGTCTTCCGCTTGAAGTCCCGCCTTGGCGGCCGGAGAATCAAGAGCAATTGCCGGACCGTCATCCGAACCGCGAATCAACGCGCCGTGATCCACCGTGAGTTTTTGGGAGCTCGCCATGTCGGGCGTAATCATCGCGTAACGAACGCCGAGATAAGGGGTCTTGATATCGCCCGTCGTCTTCACCGACTGAATATCGCGCTTCGCCTGATTCACGGGAATCGCAAAACCGACGTTCTGGGCACCGGAGGCGATCGCGGTATTGATGCCGATTACCTCGCCCCGAAGATTCAAAAGCGGCCCGCCGGAATTACCGGGATTAATCGCCGCATCGGTCTGAATCACTCCCTGGATGGTTTCCGAACCAATAGTTTCGCCCGATGCGGTAATAGTCCTTTCCAGTCCGGAAATTACTCCGACCGAAACCGTATTCCGAAACTCTCCCAGAGAATTTCCGATTGCAATCGCGGTCTGCCCAAGTTCCAGACTGTCGGAGTTGCCGAGTTTTATCACGGGGAGATTACTTGCTTCTATTTTCAGCACGGCGAGATCTTGAGCGGGATCGCGAGCGAGTACCTTCGCGGAATACTTTTTCCCGTCATTCGTGAGTACCGTGTAATCGGCTTTCGCGTCGCTCACGACATGTTTGTTCGTGAGCACGAGGCCATTTTCGGAGATGACGAATCCCGATCCCCCGCCGACTTCCTGGAGCTTCGTTCCTTTTTGACATGGTTGCGAAAACTGCGCTCCATCTCCGAAGAGACTTCTGAATTCGGGCGGAAGATTGGAAAAGGGATCATACGGGCAGTTCTCAATCACGGGCAAGTCCTTACTGATCACGATCGAAACGACGGACGGCGACGCTTTTTTTACGGCATTCACGACCGCCTGTTCGTAATCGATGGTGGGAGCATAGAGCGGCACGGTTGTGGTCGAAGGAGCGGGAGAAGAAATTCCTGTTTGAGAAGGACTTCCCTTCAAAAAATTCCATATATCATCGAACACGCCCGCGTGTACCGAACCGGCCGAGATGATCGAGCCCGCCACCCCTCCTACAAGCCCCGCAATGATAATAAGTATAAGAACTTTCCTCTGCATAAAAATAAGTATGGGTATAGAAGCTAGAGTAACCGTACGAACGATACCATTCGTACGATTACTCCGCATTCGTATAGTGATACCGATACGTCTCCTATCTTATTTCGTACCTCAAGGATACCGTCACGTTCACTTCCTGTGAGCCCGGCTCGATCGAGGGGGCGGGGACGGCTTCCGCTCCGACGCCATTCGACATAACCTTCATACTTCTCATGCTGTCGTAATACATGGGGCTGTAGCCGGATTCATCAACCGAGAGGAGGCGTCCCACCGAGAAACCGGCGGCGTCCGCAATCTCTTCCGCCTGCGTTTTTGCCTTCTCTATCGCGTCCGCGCGCGCATCGTTCTTCGCTTTCTCGGGATCGTCGATCGTGAATTGCAGCTGCGACACCGAGTTCGCGCCGCTCTTCACCACACCCGAGAGGATGTCGCCGATCTTCGAGAAGTCGCGAATCTTTACCTCGACGTTCTGGGTTATGGTATACCCCACAACCTCCGCGGGCGGACAGGGCTGAACCACTCCGCTCGTGATACTTTGCCCGCAGTTGTAGTACTGATAACGCGGATTGATGGAGTAACCGCTCGTTCGTACGTCTTTTGCATCGACTCCGCTCAATTTCACGAAATCGATCGCCTTGTTCATCTTCTCCGTATTGGTTCCCTGGAGCGATCCCACATCCTTCCCTCCTTCGGTTACCACACTGAAATTGAATTCAGCAACATCGGGAACCGTCACGACTTTTCCCTGTGCAGTTACCGTGAAACTCCTGAAAGACGAGGGTTCGACCGAAGCGGAATAGGTATTTACGTAACTTAACGCCGCATAGGCGCCGACTAAAAGCGCTATCGTAAGCGCGATATGCATATATGACTTGGATTTATCCATAATGATATGCAATTTATTTTTTTCGACGAAAGTAGTATACCACGTCCGACGGATGATTGAAATTCAGTTTAATAGTTTTTGGATTCTCTTCAACGCCTCATCAATATCTTTTTTCGCGGTCGGTAATCCGAAGCTGAAACGTACGCTTCCGCGGACGCGTTCCGGTGGAAGCCCGAGCGCTTCAAGTACATGCGAGGGGGTAAATGAGCGTGCACTACACGCGGAACCCGCCGACGCGGCAATGCCCGCCATATCCATCCTTACGAGAAGCTCGCCGGCAAACTCCTCGGGAAAATACAGGTTTAAAATGTGGGGCGCTTTCGAAACACCGTTCTCCTGCACCTTGGGATGGATTTTTTTAATGCCCTTCAAAAAATAATCCTTGAGCGCACGAATGCGCTTCACATGCTCTTTTCTTCCTTGCTCCGCGCGGCGAACCGCCTCGCCGAATCCCGCGATTGCGGGAACGTTCTCCGTTCCCGAACGGAGCCCGAACTCCTGACCGCCGCCCGTGAGGAAGGGTTCCAGGCTATAAGTAGCGGGTTTCAGGCTACGAACATACAACGCACCCGCGCCCTTGGGACCATATATCTTCTGGGAGGAGAGCGTCATAAGATCGACTCCAAGTTCCTTCGCGTCGCACTCGAAATATTCCAATACTTGAGCGGCATCAGTGTGGAACAATGGGAATACGGAATTATGATTTTTTTCTCCGAAGGAGGATTCTCCTCCTGGGGAGGATTTCGAATCTCGAAAATTCCTGATTATTTCGGAAATTTTATCAATCGGCTGCACGGAACCTATCTCGTTATTTACGTACATCACGGACACGAGGATGATCCGCTCGTCGAGCATCATTTCAAGTTTTTTGAGATCGACAACTCCTTTCGTATCGACGGGAAGCACCGCAACTTCTATGTTTTTTTTCTCAAGTGCATACGCGGTATCCAGTACCGACTCGTGCTCGATTGCGGAAATGATCATCTTGGGCGGCTTGTCCGTGCGAGAAACGGAAAGAGCCCGCTCTCCCACCCCGCGAAGCGCAAGATTGTTTGCTTCGGTCGCTCCGGAAGTGAAGAGAATCTCGCGGAACTCGGCACGAACCGCCTTCACGATCGTTTCTCTCGCCGCATCAACCGCCGCAATCGCTTCCTGTCCGAACGAGTGAAGGGAGCCGGGATTCCCGAACACCTCGGAGAAGTATGGTTGCATCACGCGTTTTACCTCGGGCGCGACGGGCGTCGAGGCGGCATAGTCGAGATAAATCCCGTTAGAAATCCTGCCCGCCTTTCGAGTCTTTTTCATGACTTCATTCTAATCACTTTTTTCATTACCACCAACAAAGACAAGAAATGCCCGCGGGCGGGCTATTTCTAACGGGATAAATTCTCTTCATTCCTCCTTCTTTATTTCTTTATCCAAAAACCTGTTTATTCCGGGAAGTCGGGAAAACCAGAGAATAATGGTCATACCAATCGCGGCAATCACCGCGAATTCAAGAAGCCCGATGCCACACAACACGCCTATCGCCGCGACGAACCAGATCGTCGCCGCAGTAGTAAGTCCGTGTACATGCGTTCCTTGTTTCACGATAATACCGGCACCGAGAAATCCGACACCGACAATAATATTCGCGATAACCGCAAGAAATCCGCTGTTTCTTGCAATCACGTCGGCGAGATTATCGGGGGAAAGCGCAATAAGATACGGGAGAGTCATTCCAACAATCGAAAAAATCGCCGCGCCCGCCGCGACCATCATATCGGTTCGGAGTCCCGCCTCCTTTCCCGCAAACTGCCGCTCGATGCCCATAATGAGCCCGAGGAGCGCCGCGAGGGCGAGACGAATGAGCATCTGTTCGAGAGAAAGCATATTATTTGTAATTCGGATTTTTTTCTTTTACGCGGAGTACGTAGTTCGCGAAGCGAGCCAGCGCGAAGAGCGCGCTCGAGAGACGATTCATAAACTGAAGGAACTCTTTCGAAAATGCGGCGCGCTTCCCGAACGCGACTGCCGAACGTTCGGCGCGCCTCGAGATCGCGCGCGCGATATCGAGCATTGCCGAAAGTCCGCTCCCTCCCGGAAGGACGAAGTTACGAAGCGTGGGGAGCACCGTATCGATCTTCTGTATCATGTGCTCGATCCGCGCCGTCTTCGCTTCAGTGATGCGCGGAATTTTTTTGATGGAGTAGGAAAATCCTATCGCCGCGGCCTCCGCCTGTGCAATAAAAAGATCCTCCTGAAGATGCTCGAGCGATTCGAGCATCAGCAATCCCTCCTTTTTCTTCGAAAGGGTTTTTTTCGCCTCGACAATACAAAGCCCGAGCCAGGAGTTCAGCTCGTCCAGATTCCCGAGAAACTCGAAGAGCGCATCATCCTTCGCAATTCGCTTGTTTCCGAACGTGCTTTGTCCTTTATCCCCCTTCCCCGTAAAAAACCTTGTTTTCATTGCTTTTTCATTATAACACTTCTACCTCCTCCTTATAGATCTCCTGTGCCTCATCCTTCCGAACGAGGGTATGACTTGGCCAAGCGGCCCGGAGCGCCCGAGTGAGGGAGGGTGAGGTACAGGAGATCTTTTTCCTTTACGCTCTTTCTGCTATTTTGAGAGTGATGGAACGAGAGGGAAAATTTTTCGTGATTGAGGGGCCCGACGGGAGCGGGAAGACGGAGCAGTTCAAGCTTCTCGCCGCACGACTCGAACGCGAGGGGCATCACATTGCGACGTTCGACTTCCCCCAGTACGAAAGAGGTTCTTCTTTTTTCGTACGCGAATACTTGAACGGGGTATACGGCGGATGGCGGGAGGTAGGACCGCACAAGGCCTCGATTTTTTATGCGCTGGATCGATTCGATGCGGCGGCGAGAATACGCGAAGCGAAGACACAAGGGAGGATAGTGCTTTCAAACAGATATGTCGCATCCAATCTCGGCCACCAAGGACTGAAACTTCCCAGAGAAGTGCAGCGGGAGTTTTTTGAATGGGACGCCGCGTTCGAATTTGTCGAGCTCGGTATACCGCGCCCCGATTTGAATATTCTTCTTCATATGCCCGCGGAGATTGCCTTCAAATTAGTTGAGAAGAAGGGAGAAAGAGAATATTTGAACGGCGCAAAAAAAGATATTCACGAAGCGGACATCGAACACTTGAAGGCGGCCGAACAGGCATATCTCTTCATCGCGGAATTGTGGCCCAAGGAATATACGGTAATCGAGTGTGCAAAAGACGGACAACCTCTCCCTATTCAGGAAATTCACGAGCGGATCTGGGAAACAGTAAAAAGAAAACTCGCGTGAAGCGACGTTTTTCTAGCGAACGATCTGATCCGCCTGCTCCAAGAGTCCTTCCGGGATAGTGATTCCCACTCTTTGTGCCGCGCGATAATTCACCTGCAGGAAACTTTCGGCTGAAACGATCGGGATGGTGCCTGCCGAAATTCCTTTCAAAACTTTGTTAGCCAAGATCGCGGCCTGCTTTCCCACATGAACATTGTCGGTCGAGACGCCGAACACCGATTCGTATCCTCCCGCCGCCATAGGAGCCCCTCCCACCGGAATCTTATGTTCGGCCGCAAACCGACCCATCGCCTCGAAGGCGTCCGGCGTCACCGCAAGCGGCTCCACGATGGCCAATATCGCGTCAGGTCCTTTCTTCTTCGACTGTAAAAGCGACCGAAACTCATCCTGGAGCTCGGCCGCACTTGAGGCAGGAACCTCGGTAAGGGTCATCCCCGCGGCGGCAACCACGGGACGCAGCACCTCAAGCTGGACCTCCACGATTGGATACCCTCTCTGAAAAGGCACCCAGATCTCCTTCATGTTCGGTACCAATTCGCGCATGATTTCGAAACGTTTGAGCGCGAGATCCGGCCCCGGATAGCGTACGCCCGTGATTTCGTCGCCGGGCTCGGCAACACTCTTTACAAGATTCACCCCCTCGATGTTGGCATTTCCGAACACCAACGGGATCTCGGTTCCTTTCGTAAGGTTTTTTGCCAAGACCACGGCCTCGGTGGGAAATACGAAAATCATATCGTCCTTATCGGCGATAAACTTGTAGAGAATGCGTTCGTACGCTGTCTCGTTGAAGTTGGTCTTCCACTCGTCGTAGTGAATATTTTTACCCTCTTCGTAGCCGAGTTCTTTCATTC
>JAJYXD010000088.1 GCA_021791135.1 bacterium
TCGTGATTGTATCCACGTTTTGTGCGCCCGCGACAAACGGAACCGATACGGCGATTATAAGAATAAAAATGATGTATTTCATATTAGCGACTTCCTTTGATTGAAACGACGTTTTCGTTGGGAAGATATCCCATAGGATCGATCTTGACTCCCAAGGGTACGAGACCGGCTGCCGGCGAGATCGCTTTAAACTCCATACTTGCCGACCAGTAGACGCCGAAATGAAGATGAGGTCCCGTCGCGTATCCCGTATTCCCCGAATATCCTATAAGATCTCCTGCTTTTACTATATCACCATTCTTGACAACTGCACGCGAAAGGTGTGCATAGAGCGTGCTGAGGTTATTGCCGTGTTTTAAGAGGATATAACGGCCATACTGGTATTTTTTCCACCGTGAAGTCCCCTTGTCGTTGTTATCGGTGCGCCACACCATCCCGTCCGCAACCGCATAAATGGGGGTGCCGACGCTCGCGGAAAAGTCGACTCCGCTGTGGAACTGGGTGCGATAGGCGCGCGCGGCGAACTTCGTCGGCCCGTAATATTGCGTGAGGACCGGATTTCCAACCGGGAACGCAAGCACTCCGGGACGTTTGGTCGGAAGAAGCGACGGATCGAATCCCGCGCGAAGTTTGTCTTCGATATCCCCTATCACCTTACTGATCTCGGATTGCTGTTCGTCGAGTTGATCTATCTGTTGTTGATAGAGCTTCTCCTGATTCTTGGTTTGGGCCAGAAGATCGTTCTTTTCACTTTGCTGATCCTGGAGGATATATTGACGGTTCTTCAGGTTGCTTTGTTCCATCTCCTGGGCGGACTTTTTCTGGTGCTCTTCCTGAATCTTTTCCGCAAGCGTTCCCTGAAGCGCGCGGAGCTCACTGATGTTTTTCGTGAGCGCGCCCGTGAGCGTTACGAGCGATCCCGCGCTGTCCAGACTCCCGGAAAGATTTCCTTCCTTCAGTACGAGATAAAGAAGACTTTCGTGGTCGCGCTCCTGGAGCTCGACGAGAAGCCGTGCGATTGCCCCCTTCCGTTTCTCGATGTCGTTGCCCGCATCGGAGATATTCTGACGAAGCGAGTTGATTTCGAGCGAGAGCTTCTCAATATTCACCTTACTCGACTTGATGAGGAGATCCATCTGGCCGATCTGATAGTTCAGGCTTTTTACCGTGCTTGAGAGCGTCTGCTTCGACTTGCTCACTTCCTCGAGTTGAGCTTCGAGCGCGTCGCGTTTCGCTTGGATTTGCTGTAGCTCCGAGTTCTTCTGGTCGATCATGTTCCGGAGATCCGAAGGTGACGTGGCGGGGGAAGAAGTCGCGGCCTCTTGGGCGCGAAGCGCCGGAGCCCACGCGAAGAGTCCCGCCATGACGGTTACTGTGAGAATACGATAGAAAATTGTTCTCATGAGCCGGGCGTTACGATGCTATCTTTTGGAGAGCGAATTCGATTCTTTTCACCGATTCTTCTTTACCGAGGGCTTCCATGATTTCCGCGGGTCCCGGAGACGCTTCTTTTCCGGAGAGTGCGACGCGAAGCGGCCATAATACTTCTCCCCTGCCTCGCTTTTCGGTGACGGTCATGAGATACCGTTCGATGGTTTCTTTTTTGAACTCATGCGGCGGAATCTCACGTATCACGGAAAGCGCAAAGCCGAGGTTGTCGAGAATCGCCGAAACAGGCGTATCGTTCCAGATAAGCAGTTCTTTTTTATATTCCGAAAGCTCGAAGAAAAATCCGGCGATATCCTGAAAATCCGAAAGGTGTTTCACCCGTTCTTTTTCGATCTCGACGACGTTCCGGAGCAGTTCCTTGTTTGTTGCCCATGCGGGAGGAATAAACGGTTCGAGAAGTCCGATGAGCGTCTCGGCCGAGGTGTTTTTTATATGCTGGGAATTCAGCCATTCGAGTTTCTCGGGGTTAAAGATCCCGCCCGACTTTTGTACGCGTTTCAAACTGAACTCCTCGAGGATCTCTTTTACCGTAAGTACCTCGCGATCTTTCTCGGGATGCCATCCGAGAAGCGCGAGGAAGTTGAAGACCGCGGAGGCGAGGTATCCCGCCGTTTTGTATTCGTACATCGAAGCGTCGAGATATCGTTTGGAAAGTTTTTTGTGATCGGGACCGAGAATAAGCGGAAGATGCGCATAATGCACGTGAGGAAATCCGAGCGCGTCCTGAATCGCGATCTGTTTCGGCGTATTCGAAAAATGATCGTCGCCTCTGATTACGTGAGAGACCTTCATCTCGTAATCGTCGACGACAACCGCATAGTTGTAGAGCGGTTCGCGGAGTCCCTTCGCGATAATAATGTCTCCGAGGAGTGATGCGTCGAACGACGCTTTTCCGTGTACGGCGTCCTGAAAACTGATTGTCGTCTCGGACATCCTGAAACGGATGACCCCTTCTCCTTTTTTTATTTTTTCCGCGACAACGTCGGACGAGAGCGATTTGCACTTGCCGCTGTAGCGCGGAGGAAATCCCTGGCTTAGCTGTGCCTGCCGTTCCGCCTCGAGTTCTTCGGAAGTACAAAAACAGTAATATGCCTTTTTCTCCTCGAGGAGCTTCTTGAGGTAGGTTTCGTAGATGGCGCTTCGTTCGCTCTGACGGACGATCGGCTCGTCCGAGACGATTCCGAGCCATTCAAGAGTCTTTAAAATCCCCTCCTCATACTCCTTTTTCGAGCGCTCCTTGTCGGTATCTTCGATGCGGATAAGGAACTTACCTCCTTCTTTCTTGGCGAAAAGCCATGCAAAAATAGCCGTTCTGGCGTTTCCTAGGCTGAACGGACCTGTCGGGGAGGGTGCAAATCGTACTCGTACAGGCATTTATTGGATTGTATCGCATTTTTAGGCCCTTTTCCACCCGGATTCGGGGGTTTCACAGTTCAATCTATCGAAGCCCGGCCTCGATAGATTGAATCCCTCTTTAGTGCATGAACCACCAAGTAAAAACTCAGTGGTTCGAAGAAATTGATTTGCTAAAAACTTATGATCATCCTGCACCACATCTGCCCTCCTTTGGTGTTATGAAACTGATAGGCGGCTACAAGCGTCGCGGCATTGAAGGGTATGACAACGTGAGGACCAATGGTGTTTTCGCTTTCAGCTCCTACTTTTATTACCCATCCACGGAAGATGATAGTCGAGAGAGAAGAACAGATAAAGCGAATTGTCTTCCTTCAAATCAACCCACTGAACATTCAAAAATTCAGAAAATTTCTGAATCTTTGCGGAAAGCCGTACATCAACAAGAAAAGTCGATTCACCCTTTTCGAAGAAGGAACCTGCCATTGCTTCGACTTGTAGTGAATCGGAAAACTTATAACTTGGTCCTCCGACGGCAAACCATTTTTGAGGGTTAGATGTTATATTCGGACAGGCAACCCAACTTGCGAGACCCCAAGTTTCGTTGATTTTTTTCGCTCCACGGTTCGAAATCTCTACTTTGAAGTCGGGGCGAGGCCGATCGTTTTCATCAACTCTCCCGTTATCGCTCTTGCGGCGTCGGGTTTGGAAAACGCTTTTGCGGCGGCGCTCATCGCGTCGTACGCGCCTCTGTCACTCAAGATTTTTGCAGTCTGGGACTCTACCACATGCAGTGTGAGATTCGATTCCTCAATAACAACCGTCGCTCCCCTCTTTGCATACTCGTAGGCGTTAAGGCGCTGATGATCGCTCCCCGACTCCGCAAGCGGGATCAAGACCGACGGTTTTCCAAATGCGGCGATCTCGAAAATGTCGCTCGCACCCGATCGCGAGATTACCACGTCGGCCGAGGCGTATGCGTTTTTCATTTCACGGGCCGATAAGAATCCTGCCATCTTGTAGCGGTGTTTTGTTTCGCTGTCGAGTTGCTGGATCATCGAGTTCGCCAAGAGCTCCGATTCTTCGGCGTTCGCGGAGCCGACCTGATGATAGATTTGAAACTCCTGGAGCAGCTTGTCGAGGTTGTCCAGTATGAAACGATTGATGCGCACCGAGCCCTGCGAGCCGCCCAGGACGAAAAGAAGCGGCACCTCCTCTTTAAGTCCCAACGAGAGTTTGCTTTGCGTTGTTTGCATCTTGGATGCTTGGAGCAGTTCGTCGCGTATGGGATTCCCGGTAAAGACGACTTTTTTCTGCGGGAAGAAGCTGGCTGCACTCTCGAACGAGATACAGATCTTCTTTGAGAACTTTGCGGAAAGGCGGTTCGTGATGCCGGGTGCGGCATCCGATTCGTGGATTACGACGGGGATGCGATAAAACCATGCCGCGAAGACGACGGGAAACGCTCCCGTCCCGCCTTTCGAGAAGACAAGATCGGGCATAAGCGTGTAAAGCCGCACAAGCGCTTGAACAATACTTACGAAAAATTTCGGAATGTCGAAAATATTCGCAATCGAAGCATAGCGCCGCAGTTTGCTTCCGAGGATAGTTCGTACGGGAATGTCGCGCTCCAGAAATTCAGACTGCAGGGAGCTTTTCGGTCCTATGTAATATACCTCGAGATCGAACGGGGCCTTCTTCAACTCGTCCGCGACCGAAAGGAGAGGGTATATGTGCCCCCCGCTTCCTCCGCCGGTAAGTACGATTCGTTTTATCATGGATGTCATGTTCTTCTTTTTGAAATCGTAACAATAATGCCGCTCATGGTCAAAAACATGGCAAGCGCCGTTCCGCCGTAACTGATGAAAGGAAGCGGAACGCCCGTAAGCGGAATGAGTCCGGAGTTCGCGCCGATATGCACGAATGCCTGGAGCCCGATAAGCGTCGAGAACCCGATTGTGGCAAGACGTCCGAATCCGTCGGGTGCCTTTCTCGCAATCGAGAGCGCGCGCCAGATGAAGAAGAGAAAGAAGATGATGAGCGCCGCGGAGCCGACGAACCCGAGCTCCTCCCCTATTACGGCGAAGATTGAATCACCGATCGGTTCGGGAAGATAGTGAAGTTTGGTCGTCGAGCGTCCGTATCCCACACCCCATATTCCTCCGGATCCTATCGCGATCAAGGTCTGATTGATCTGGTACGTTTTTCCCAAGGGATCCGCATCCGGATTCATGAAGCTCAATACGCGCTGCATACGGTAAGGCGTGATGAAGATGAGCGCGACGAGCGCGACTACCGCCACGATCCCTATCCAAAAAAGATAACGTATCTTCGCCCCCGCGGTGAAATACATCGTGATGACCGAGATGAAGATAAGGACGGCGGTGGTAGTGGCGGGCTGGAGAATGAGCGGCACGATTACGAAGGCCAGAAGTATCAGCATCGGAAGGAACCCTTGAGTGAAGCTTTTCGCCCTCGTTCGGTTTCTTCCTATCCATGCGGCCATGTAGATGAGAAAAGTGAGTTTCACGATCTCTCCCGGCTGGAATCCGATTCCGCCGATCAAAACCCACCGGTCCGCGCCCAGGGCACGGAACCCCAGCGGACTGAAGACGAGGAGAAGAAGAATGATACTCACGAAAAGTGCGGGTAAACTTATCTTTTCCCACAGCTTCAGGGGAAAAAAGAGCGCAAGAAAGAACCCCACGATACCGGGAATCAGCCCGTACACGATCTGATGTTTCAGATAATAATAACTGTCGCCGAACTTCGTCTTCGCGAGATCGGACGAGGCGCTTGCGAGCATCACGAGCCCAAAGACCACGAGAATGACGAGGAATGCGATGAATACGTAATCGGGAGAACCTCCTTTCGTAAATCGTGAAACGAGTTTCATGGTGATTGGTTATGAGCGCGGGGCGCGGATAATCCCCCCTCCCGAGGCATTTTTGAAAAGCCCCCCTTCGATCGCTCGTGTGCCGTTCACGAATACCGTTTCCGGCTTGAAATCGCGGAGTATCACGAGATCGGCATGATTTCCTTCTTTCAGTATCCCCCGCTTCTCGATCCGGTATTTCTCCGCCGGTAATCCGGTGAGTTTGTAGATCATTTTCTCGAGCGGCACCTTCTTTTTCTCCGCCCATTCAAAAAGAGTGCGAATAGGATCTTCTTCTTTTTTCGAGGCATGGTTGTGCAGTGAGACCAGCGCACGCGGATGAGACAAGAGATGTTCGAATGCCGATTTCCGAACGCCTTCGTACGCGATATACGCGCGAAGGTTCGTGAGACGCATGAATGCGAGGAGCGCGCGGGGAAGCTGAAGGCTTCTGTCCGCCGCGAAGGACGTGAGCGTCATTCCCTTGAGAAAACCCAGAGACGAAGGCACCTCGGCGATGATCATTCGCTCCCCTTTCTGCTTCGTTATTTTTTTGAAGTGCGTAAGAAGACGATCCTTCGCGTGCTTCTCCTTCAGTGCATTCGCCATTGCGTTCGCGCTCCCTTCGCGGAACCAAGACGGAAGAAATGCGGTAAGAGGAAGTATTGCCGTCGGAAAAGGACAGACGTCGAAGTGGGTATTTGTGCTTTCCACTTCCTGATCGAGAAGTTTCAGCGCATCTTCATATCCTTCCGTAATGAAGAGCGATTGCGGGTGACGAAGTTCGATGCTCGCATTCGATTCCCTCGCAAGCATGAATGCTTCTTCGATGGGCGCAATCTGACTCTCATCGGAGATGCGGGGGCGGAACGTGCCCACTGCCTTTTTTTCGGCAATCACCTTGAAAAGCGCGATGCTTTCACTAAGCGGCATGGTCTCGGAGTGCGGAAATGTCTTATCGATCGAACAGCCAAGCGCGCCCTCCGAAAGCGATTTTCGAAGAAGATGTTTTGCCGACTCTATCTGGTGAACCGTCATGTCCCCTCCGGGACGGGCTCCGCATATGCTTCGAAGCGTATATCCTCCGACGAGCGTTCCGAAGTTCACGTTCAAACGTTTTGTTTCAAGCATCGAGAGGAGTTCCCGTATCGAATTCCAGCGGACGTTCGGGGATGCGTTCCCCCACTCCTTCATTAGAACACCCGTTCTCGAAGAAAATGGAGCGAATGAGACGCCGTTCCCTCCCCCGATGATCGTAGTGATGCCCTTCAGGAGAAGCGGCGATGCCGAGGCGGGATTCAGAATGCCGTTCGGTCCTTCCGCGTCGAATCCGATTTCTATAAATCCGGGCGCAACGATCGCTCCGGTCGCGTCGATTGTGAGATCCGCGCTCTCTTTGCGAAAACTCCCGAAGCGCGCGATCTTCGTTTCCTGTATGAGTATGTCGGTCTTCTGCGGCGGAGCGCCCGTGCCGTCGTATACTGTTCCGTTTTTTATAAGAACACTCATCTTGTTAAAAATAATTGATTATGCGAATTGAGCGAGGAAAAAAAGTACCAGTCCCAGTACCGTCGTAAGCGCTCCGATAATCCAAAATCGCATCGTGATCTGACTCTCGGGCCATCCGAGCGCCTGGAAGTGATGATGAATCGGCGTCGAGTAGAACAGCTTCTTCTTTCGCAGTTTTTTGTTCGCAACCTGGAGGATTACGGAGCCGGACTCGAGAATCAACACGGATGCGAAGAACGGAAGGAAGAGCGCGGTATCGGTGAGCATCGCAATTACCCCGAGAGTGATTCCGAGGGACATCGATCCCGTGTCTCCCATAAAGAACTTCGCGGGGTGGATGTTGAACCAGAGGAACGCAAGAAGCGCCCCTATAATTGCCGCCTGCATTACGGCGAGGTCATAGCGGTGTAGCACGAACGAAACGACAGTAAGTGCGGCGAAAGAGAAAAGAAGTACTCCTCCCGCGAGACCGTCCAAACCGTCCGCCTCGTTTGCGGAAAATGCGCTTGCAACGAGTACGAATATGAAGAAGGGTATGTACCACCAGCCGATATCGAACGTTCCTATAAAAGGCACGTAGAGTGTCTGCCATCCGAGGCGGAAATAAAACCACCACGCCGCGAGCACCGCGACACCCGTGTAGAGAAGTAATTTATGTTTCATTCTTAATCCTCCTCCGTGCGGCCCCCTTCCCTTGATTCCCATGAGATCATCCACGAGTCCCACGATTGCCGCGAGGAAGAGCGCGGCAAGCGGAAGATAAGTTTCGGAACGATTCACGAAGTTGAAGTAATCGGCGAAACCGTCGAACAGATTGCCGAACACGAGGAAAACGAACGCGAGCCCGAGCACGGTAGCCCAGATGATAATTCCGCCCATCGTGGGCGTATTTGCTTTATCCTTGTGAAATTGATGAAATACTGGCGCGCTCTTCTCGTCCCGGATGTTGCTTTTTCTCAGATTGAAACGCTCAAGAAGACGCAGTACGAACGGCGTAAGAAGAAGCGCAACCGTGAAAGAAAGCGCGAACATTATGAGTACCCGCGTTGCCGCAAACACAATCATAGAGTATCTGCATTATACCACGGTTTTTCCTCTTTCTCACAGCATCAACTATATTCCCACGCAACATTCCATCAAGGCCCGGCCTCAGTAAAGTTATCGGGAGGTATCCCCACACGGCATACCTACCGCTCGGGCGCTCCGGGCCGCTTGGCCCAGTCTTACCCTCGCAGTCGGTATGCCGTGTGGGGATGGGGTTGTATACTGTGAAGGGATAGTTACCGAGTTATCCCCAATATTATCGAGGCTCGGCCTCGATAGATTGATCTCGTTCGGTGCGTTATACGCCGGTGGGGTTCGAGAAGAAGATTAGAAACGTCTCCCAGAGGATTTTGATATCCAGCCATACGGATTGTCGTTCCAGATATTGCTTGTCGAACTCAAGCTCCTTAAGGAAAGGGAGAAGCGAGGCCCCTTGCACTTGTGAAAGACCCGTGAGACCTCCGCGTGCTTGAGTGATTACCTTAAACTCCTCCGGATACTGGGACACTTCTTCTGGTTCATGAGGACGCGGTCCCACGAGCGCAAGTCGTCCCTGAAGCACGTTAATCACCTGCGGGAACTCGTCGATTCTGAACTTCCGAAGCCACTTCCCCACTTTCGTAACTCTCGGATCGTGGGCCATCTTGAAAAGCGGACCGTCTTTCCGTTCGTTGAACCGAAGAAGTTCGCGTTTCATTTCGGGAGCGTTTTTCACCATGCTTCTGAATTTATACGCTTTTACGATCTTCCCTTCGCTTATACGATCGAGTTTTACAAAGATCGGAAAGCCGCTCTCGAGGACGATTGCGAGCATCATAAAAGGATAGAACGGGAGAGTGAAAAGGAAGGCAATAGATCCGATAACGATGTCGAGGATGCGTTTAGAAACAGGGTAAGGCATGATTAATGTATCACTATCGTAAACTCTCCCTTCCCCTTTTCTCCTTTGAAGTATTCCATCGCGTCTTTTGGCGTACCGCGCCAGATTTCTTCATGAATTTTGGTAAGTTCCTTTCCGACCACGACGCTTCGATCTTCTCCGAATGTTTTTCCGATCGCCTCAAGTGTTTTTTGTAGCCGATGCGGAGATTCATAGAGTACGATGGGACGGATTTTGGTCTCGGTGAGTTTTTTGAAAAATGTTTCTCTCCCCTTCTTATGCGGCGGGTATCCTACGAACGTAAATTCGTTTGCATTGATGCCCGCTACGGAAAGGATCGTAGCGACCGCCGAAGGGCCGGGAATCGGAACAATACGAACCTCCGGAGCGTACTCGCTTATATACCTCACAAGCTTCGATCCCGGGTCCGCGATGCCCGGCGTTCCCGCGTCGCTCACGAACGCGGCGTTCTTCCCCGCCTGGAGAAACTCCGCAACCTTCCTGTAGAAAGAATCCGGCGCGTATTCGTCGGCGCGCCAAACGGGCTTCTGAATATCCAGATGATTCAGTATTTTCCGCAGCACCCTCGTGTCTTCGGCGAGTATGAGATCGGACGCTTTCAAGGTTTCTATTGCGCGAAGCGTGAGATCCTTCAAATTTCCGATCGGCGTAGCGATGATGTAGAGCATTTGCATCGTACTGAAAGTTTATCT
>JAJYXD010000039.1 GCA_021791135.1 bacterium
CGTCTCATGCTGGGAGGAAAGTTTCGTCTCGGATACTGGAAGACGCCGAAGGCCGGAGCGCGGACTTCATAATATGGTGACATCATGCAGGAATATGTAACCGACGCAATCGTACTCTCCATTCATTCCCGCGGCGAGGCGGATCGCGTGGTTGATTGTTACACGAAACAGCTTGGAAGAATCGAGGCGCGGATGATAGGAGGCAGAAAGCCCCTTTCTAAACTTTCTCCGCACTGTGTTCCGGGCGGCTTCGTGACAATTCGTCTCGTGGAAAAAAATCAATTTACTCTCATTGACGCGCTTCAACCCCCCCCTTTTCGACGTCTGACCCCGGCCTCGCTTCGCACGATCGCTCTTGTTCGGGCGCTTACGCCAAAAGGTGTTCCCGACAACCGCCTTTGGGAGACGTTGAAACAGTCCCTGGAAGAGGCAAAAGGAGATGCGGGGACGCTCTTCCGGATTCTCGGGTACGATACGGCATCCGCTTCTTGTGAGGCGTGCGGAGACACCCCCGTCTCCTTGTTTTCGGTTTCTCATCACGAATTTTTCTGTGACCGTTGCGGTGCTCGACTGTCCGAGGGCGACATAGTATATTGTTCATAACGTATGACGCTTCGTGATCTCGAAAAAAGAATCGAGGCTTTTCAAAAACAACGGCCGAGACGCACTGTTTTGCGGAGAAGGAAGAAAACAAACGATACCCCTCCGGACTGGCTCAAAAAAACACTTCTTATAGGAACGGGTGTAGGACTCGGTATCATCGCGTTGGGCGCTCTTTTCATCTTTATTTATATGAGTGCGCCCCGCGGCGTAAGTGTTGACGTGTATACCGAAAAGAACGTGACAAGAGGAGTTCCGTTCGAGGTGTCGGTGAGTGTAACGAACAACGCGAACATGACGCTTCAGGACGGGAGCATCACTCTGAATCTTCCCGCCGGACTCGTTGCGGCGGGACAATCAACCGATCCCTCGATCGTGACTGATAAGATCGGGGAGCTCAAGACCGGCGCGCTTTCGAAGAAAACCTACATGCTTGTACCCGTGGGAACAGAGGGGAGTACAGAAAAAATCACTGCGGTGTTCTCATACGAAACAAAGCCGGGATCGCGTTTTGAAACGGACAATGATATGAGCGTCACGATCGGCGGATCGGCAATCGCACTATCTCTGAAACAGCCGGATCAGGTGCTCTGAGGATCGACGTTCTCATTCGATATCGGTTATACGAACACCTCCGATACCGATTTGAAAAACATCTCGCTTGAGACGACCTATCCCGACGGATTTCGTTTCGATTCGTCATCCGTCGCGCCCTCTTCTTTCACGAACTATTGGGAACTGGGTGATCTTCCCGCGCATGCGTCGGGAACGCTCACCATCTCGGGAAGATTCGGAGCAACATCGCAGTCGACATTCTCGATTCCGGTTAAAATCACCTCGAAGTTCGGGGGTAAGGAGTTCGAGCTTGCGAACGCATCGCTTGATGTGACCCCTTCCCCGTCGCCCTTGGAGCTTACGGTCGGAATCAACGGGCGTGATTCCTATGTCGCGAGCGTGGGAGATACGCTTGCCTACTCGATCCGCTATAAGAACGGGAGCGGTATCGCGCTTTCGAATCTCGCGCTTCGTGTCGCGCTTAGCGGGGAACTTTTCGATTTTTCTTCTCTTTCGGTCTCGGGCGCGTCGTATGATCCCTCTTCCCGAACGCTCACGTGGAACGCATCGAATCTTCCCGCGCTTCGTCTCGTCGATCCCGGAATGTCCGGAGAGGTGCATTTTTCAATCGCGCTTAAGGATCAATTCAAATTGAGCCGCTTGAACGACAAAAATTACTATGTCCGCGCGACCGTGAGTGCGGATTCGCCTTCGGTACCGTATTATCTCTCCGCATCGCGCACCTCGGCGCAAATCCAGGTGGACACCAAGGTCTCGGGCGCCGTTTCGATTGCGGCACGAGCCTATTATCGCGATGCGTTGAGTCAGATTGCGAATGCGGGTTCGCTTCCTCCCAAGGTGGGACAGACGACGCAGTTTACCGTCCACTGGCTTCTGTCCGATTATGCGAATGACGCAAACAGCGTTGAGGCGCGGGCCATTCTTCCCGCCGGAGTACGATGGACCGGAGTTACAAAAACAAACGGCGATTCGGAGCCGCGATTCGATGCCGATTCGAATGAGGTGGTATGGAATGTTTCGAAATTGTCCGCAAACCGCGGAGTACTTACCGATCCGCTTGAGGCGGCATTCCAGATAGAAGCCACGCCGGGCACGGGCCAGATCGGACAGTACGAAACGATACTTGGGAAGACGCGTCTTTCCGCGACCGACAGTTTTACCGGCGCCGCGCTCCAGGCAGTCGCTGATCCGCTCACGACTGCGCTTCCGTTTGACGACACCGTGAGTTCCGCACAGGGAATAGTAACGCAGTAACAAATCATCGGAAGCCGGGCCTCCGCGAGGAAGCCCGGCCTCCTTTCGTTATGATAATCTCGCTGTTCGTTGTAAATCGGTATCTATTCGTTTAGAATCTCCTTATGGATTCATTCGAAAAAATCGCCTCGCTCGCGAAGCGTCGCGGCTTTATCTATCCCGGCTCCGAGATTTACGGCGGACTCGCGGGTACGTGGGATTACGGTCCTCTTGGTACCGAACTGAAACGGAATCTCAAAAACGAGTTTTGGCGATCGATGGTGCAGTTTCGCGACGACGTAGTGGGTATCGATGCGGCGATCGTAATGAACCCGAAGGTATGGGAGGCCTCGGGGCATCTGGAGTCGTTCTCCGATCCGCTCGTAGAGTGTAAAAAATGTCATCATCGATTCCGCGCGGATCAGCTTGAAAAATCCGTATGTCCGGACTGCAGCGGAGAGCTTACCGCACCGAAACAATTCAACCTGATGGTTGAGACCTACCTCGGTGTCGTCGAGGGAGAAAAGCTCAAGACATATCTCCGCGGCGAGATTACCCAGGGCGTGCACGTGAACTTTAAGAATGTGCTCTCCTCGACGCGCGTGAAACTGCCGTTCGGAATTGCACAGATCGGAAAGGCATTCAGAAATGAAATTACCCCGGGAGGATTTACGTTCCGATCGCGCGAGTTCGAGCAGATGGAACTCCAGTTTTACGTTCATCCCGTTAGAAATAAGACATGGAACATGTCTGCCTATCAATCTCCGATTGATAGGATTTCTAACGGGATAAACCCGAAAGAGATAGATTCTATGGATTGGTTTGAATACTGGAAAGAAGAGCGTCTCAAGTGGTATTACTCGCTTGGCATGAAGAAAGAGAATCTCCATTTCAAGGAGCACGCGAAGGATGAGCTTGCGCACTATGCGCGCGCCGCGTTCGATATTGAGTATCGGGTGGACGGCGCATGGAAGGAGATGGAAGGGATCCATCATCGCGGCGACTGGGACGTAAAGCGTCATCAGGAGTTTTCAAAAGAAGATATGACCTACTTCGACGAGGAGACGAAAGAGCGGTATCTCCCGTATATCATCGAAACATCGGGCGGCGTGGATCGGGCGACACTCTTCTTCCTTATCGATGCGTATGAAGAGGAGAAACTCGAAGGAGGGGACGAGCGGACGGTATTAAAACTTCATCCGAAGCTCGCGCCCCGCAAGGCGGCGGTATTTCCGCTTCTTGCGAATAAGCCCGATCTCGTGAAGCTCGCGAAGACGATTCACGACGATCTGAAAAAAGAATTTGTGGTGACCTGGGACGATCGCGGGAATATCGGCAAGCGCTATCGCGCGCAGGATGAGGCCGGAACCCCGTTTTGTATCACCGTGGACTTCAATAGCTTGGAAAAAAATGACGTCACCGTCCGCGATCGCGACTCAATGAAACAGGATCGCGTTTCTATTAAAGAGCTTAAGAGTTATCTCGTAGAAAAATTGAAGTAGGAAAGAAAGATTAGAGGCCGGGGCACCCGTGAGGCGCCCCGGCCTCCTCGTAATTTCTATAACACTTCCCTTACGATCGTAAGGGAAGTGTTATGTCAAGGCCCGGCCTTGATAGATTGATTGATGCTGACTTGGTGTTCCCGGAAAAAGAGGGTATGATGCTCGTTATATGAAAGAAGTGATACGAACCAAGTTGAAGAACGGGCTTCGGGTTATTCTCGTGCCGAAGAAGGGGAGCTTGGCGACGACCGTGATGGTGATGGTCGAGGCGGGATCGAAGTACGAAACGAAAGAGATAAACGGCATCTCGCATTTTTTGGAGCACATGTGCTTCAAGGGCACGAAGGATCGTCCGCGCCCGATCGACATTGCATCCGAGCTCGACGCCTTGGGAGCGCAGTATAATGCCTTCACCGGCCAGGAGTTCACCGCCTATTACGCGAAGGCAAAAAACGAAAATTTTCACTCGATCCTTAATGTTGTATCCGACCTCTATCTGAATCCCATGTTCGATCCGGCGGAGATTGAAAAAGAGAAGGGGGTAATTATCGAAGAGCTTAATATGTACGAAGATACGCCGGCGCGGCACGTACACGATATCTTTACGGAGCTTATGTACGGCGATCAGCCGGCCGGATGGAACGTAGGAGGAAAAAAGGAGGTGATACAAAAACTTACCCGTGAGGATTTTATCAAATATCGAGGCGTTCACTATCTCCCGCAATCGACGGTGATGGTTATAGCGGGCGGATTCAATCCGAAAAACGCCATCAAAAAGATCGAAGAGCATTTTTCCATTTTTGCGAAAGGAGCGAAGAATCAGAAGCGAAAAGTCGTCGAGTCGCAGAAAAAACCGCAGGAACTGGTCCGTTTTAAGGAATCCGATCAGACACATCTGGTGCTTGGGTTTCGCGCCTGCGACACGCACGACGAACGAAGGTTCGCGCTCGAAGTCATGGCGGAAATCTTGGGAGGCGGAATGAGTTCGCGCCTTTTCCAGAGTATCCGGGAGGAACTCGGTGCCGCGTACTACGTCCATGCGGATACGAATCTTCTCTCCGATCACGGAAACTTCTTTATGGGCGCCGGCGCGGAGCATTCGAAACTCGAGTCCGTGATCAAGGCGGCGCTCCTCGAATTCTCGCGCATGAAACGGGATAAGGTGAGTGTCCAGGATCTTAAGAAGGCGAAAGAACATCTTCTCGGAAATCTCTTTCTCTCGCTCGAAACCTCGGACGAGCTCGCAAACTTCTATTCGATCGAGGAGGTGATGGGAATCAAACTTTCGTCCCCCGAGGCGCTCGCAAAGAAGATTCGGGCGGTTACGGCCGAGGAGGTGCGTTCCGTCGCGCGGACGTTCGTAAAAAACGACCGTCTGAATCTTGCCGTCATTGGACCGTTTCGGAACAAAAGCTTTCTTGATATACTGAAGGTGGAATGACCAATCCGTCGATCCGGCACATCGAAATACACTGGGCTACCCTGTGGCGTGTCTTTATTTTTGTCGCGCTCGTCGCGCTCCTGTACTTTGCGAGATCGGCGTTCGCCGTGCTGGTCTTGGGCGTTGTGATTTCTCTCGGCATCGAACCCCTGGTGGAGTTTTTAAGCGAAAAGTTAAAGATAGGAAGAACGCTTGGGGTGGTTGCGGTACTCGTGTTCGTGCTCTCAATTCTCGCGACCTCTCTCTACCTCGTCGTTCCCGTAGTGCTTCATGAAATCGGGGGATTTGTCGTGCATCTTACGGAAACCCTGTCCTCGATTCCCGGAATCACCATCCCGGATATCAGCATGCAAAACCTCGGGCTCGACGGAATCCTGAATCTTGTGGGGAACGGAGAGTCGATCTCGATGGTTATTTCAAAAATATTCAAGGCACTCGCGTTGTTTTTCGGAACGATCGTGATCACGCTCTATCTCTCGATCCAGAAAGAGGGGACGGAAAAGATGCTGAAGGTCATTCTCCCCGCCGCGTACGAGCGGCCGACGATTGCGGTCTTTGAGGGATTCAAAAAAAAAATGCGCCGATGGCTCGGCACGCAGGTGGTATTGAGCGTGTTTATAGGACTTTCGGCGTGGCTCGGCATGTGGCTTATCGGCGTGCGTTATCCGCTCGTACTCGGGCTTCTTGCGGCGATACTTGAGGTTGTTCCCATAATAGGTCCGATTGTCGCCGGTTCCGCCGCGTTCTTCGTCGCCTCAACGGATTCGCTCGGTCTCGGTCTCTACGTGATACTCTTTTTCTTCGTGCTACAGCAGTTCGAAAACCACGTACTGGTGCCGCTTGTAATGGGAAAGAGCATGAAGGTCCATCCCGTTCTGGTTGTCGTGTCGCTCCTTGTGGGAGGAGAAATCGCCGGTTTCATCGGAATTCTTCTTTCCATTCCGATCGCGGTACTGGTACAGGAGATATTCGATCACGTTGCGGCGCATAAAGAACAGAACGAACTCTCGTAATTCATCCCGTTAGAGACATTGCAATTCAAGATAATGACTATCGCAAAAACAAAATCTCCTCAACCCCCGGTTCATTATAAAAGTAACGGATGTGCCCGCAAGCACATCCTGTCTCTAACGGGATGAAAAAAAAGTTCTACATTACCACCACGCTGCCGTACGTGAATGCGCCGCCGCATATCGGATTTGCGCTCGAAATTGTCCAGGCGGACGTGATCGCGCGCTACCATAAAGAACTTCTCGGCGAGGAGATGTTTTTTAACACGGGGACCGACGAACATGGTTTGAAGATTTATGAGAAAGCGCTCGAGGAAAAAAAGGATCCTCAGGTCTACGCGGATGAAAATGCGGCAAAGTTCGGTATTCTTAAAGATGCTCTGAATTTAAGTTACAACAACTTCATTCGTACGACGGATCCGCATCATGTCGCTGCCGCACAGGAGTTTTGGAAACGGTGCGCCGATCGCGGCGATATCGAGAAAAAGTTGTACAGAACGAAGTACTGTGTGGGATGCGAACTCGAAAAGACCGATTCGGAGCTTGAGAACGGAAACTGCCCCATTCATCCGAATCTTGAGATTCAATTGATTGAAGAAGAAAACTACTTCTTCAAGTTTTCGAAATATCAGAAACAACTTCTCGAACTTTACGGAGCGCATCCGGAGTTTGTGGTTCCTGCATCGCGCCTCGGCGAGATTCGAAAGTTTGTGGAGACGAGACTTCAGGATTTCAGTATCTCACGGCTTAGGGAAAAGATGCCGTGGGGAGTGCCGGTGCCGGGAGATCCCGACCATGTAATGTATGTCTGGTTCGATGCGTTGGTAAACTACGTGTCGGCGCTTGGCTGGCCCCTCGACGCGGCTCAGGGTAAACCCGGAATGTTCGAGAACTTCTGGGGAACGAGAGAACATCCGAATGCGATCCAGATCGCGGGAAAAGACAATCTGCGTCAGCAGTCGGCGATGTGGCAGGCGATGCTTTGTTCCGCCGGTCTTCCGTTCTCAAGGCAGATCTTGATTCACGGGTTCATCACGAGCGGAGGGCAGAAGATGTCGAAGAGTCTTGGAAATGTCATCGATCCGCTCGAAATCGTCCGTGAGTACGGGACGGACGCACTTCGCTACTGGCTTCTTCGCGAGATGCCGACCTTCGAGGACGGGGATTTCACGCTGGAGCGATTCAAGGAGTCTTATAATGCCAGCCTCGCGAACGGTTTGGGAAACCTGGTAAGCAGGGTGGTAAAAATGGCGTTCGCGAACGGTGTCGAGGCATCGAAGGTTGATATGAAAGACGATCCTGCATTCGATTCGTTTAAAAAATATCTCGACGCCTTCGAGATAAAAAAAGCCGCCGATTGTATTTGGCAGCGCATCGCGGATGCGGACAAAAGAATAGATGAGACGAAACCGTTCAAACTCGTAAAAGAAAAGCCGGAAGAAGCGAAAAAAATTCTCACCGAGCTTCTGGAAGAAATACAAATAATCGCATCGATGTTAAAACCGTTTCTGCCGGAGACGAGTGAAAAAATAACGGAAGCACTAGAGCGCCCCGAATCGATCCAGCCCCTCTTCCCAAGGATTGAAAAATAAGAGAGGTGGAAAACAAATTTCCACCTTCTCAATTATTACCTGTTTTCGAGGATAATCTTTGCTACCTCCAGCAGGGACGATATTTTTCCTTCTTTCCCGCCAAATGTAGGATTTGCCTCAATAATCTGCTCGTGGGTGTGATATCCATTGGAGAAACCGATGGTTATCACTTTTGCTTTTTTCCCCGCAAGAATATCATCTTTCGTATCCCCACCGAAAGCGACCCTTTTCGGCTTAAGATGATGATGTTTAATGATCTCGATGAGACTCCTACTCTTATCACGTGAAGAGTAAATTTCGTCAACTTGAAGATGGCTCTGTTTCAATACTCTTCTTATGATGCCGATGCGATTACTACTTAGTATCGCCATTTTTATCTCGAATGTCCGGCATATTGCAAAAAGAACGTGTGCCTCATGACGAATTCTGAGTTCGTGCAGGTGTTCCTTCCGATAACCCCTCTCTATCTCTTGTCTTTCTCGAAATGGAACGAAAATCCCATGCTTCTCATAAAAACCTTCCACCCCGAGAGCGCTAACTTCTTTTTTGAAGGTTCTTAGAGAAGGTGTTTTTTTCTTGTATTTTCTAAAGACAAGGGTCATCTGTTTGTAGTAAAAGGAATCACTTTCGACGAGAAATCCATCGAAGTCGAAGAACATGAATTTTATCTTCACGGCAGCTCCGCGTTTATGAGTGAATGTTTAAAAGAACGCTTCATATTAAAAAATTTTCGTTTATAATACAAGAGCCATGAATGACAAAAGTTACGAATTTTTCGATGCGCACACCCACGCGAACTTGGCTGCCTTCAAGGACGACTACCGAGAGGTGATACGAAAGACGCTTGATGTCGGTGGTGGGCTTATTAATGTAGGAACGCAGAAAGATACCTCGCGACGCGCCGTGGAGATCGCGCATGAGTTCCCCGACGGGGTGTATGCAACGATCGGACTCCATCCGGTACATACGAGCGCCTCGTTTCACGATGAAGAAGAACTCGGCGGAGGCGACGCCGCGCGGGCGTTTACGAGCCGCGGAGAAGTCTTCGACTTTGAATACTATAAGAACCTGGCGCTTGATCCGAAGGTAGTGGGCATCGGCGAGTGCGGACTTGACTACTATCGAGTAGAAAGTATTGAGTATCAAGAAGCAAGGGAAAAGCAAGTTGCGGCGTTTGAGGCCCAGATTAAACTCGCCCATGAGGCAGAGAAACCTCTTATGATTCATTGTCGCGATGCGTTTAAAGATTTGGTTGAGATACTTACTACTAGCTACTTACTACTCAATACTCGTAATCCCGGTATCATGCATTTCTTCGCCGGCACAAAAGAAGATGCGGAAGAGTTGCTCAAGCTCGGATTTTCATTCACCTTTGGCGGCGTTATCACCTTCGTTCGCAGTTACGACGAGGTGATACGAATAATTCCAATCGACAGAATCATGAGTGAAACCGACGCGCCGTATGTTGCGCCCGCGCCGTACCGGGGAAAACGAAACGAGCCCTTTTATGTACAAGAGGTTGTGAAAAAACTCGCCGAGCTCAAAGATGTTTCCGAAGAAGAGATGAGAAGAATCACTGTAGAAAATACGAGAAGGGTCTTCAAAATATAAAATCCCTAAACCTTACGGGGGATTTTAAAAAACAAGGGAATGCCTACGAATTTATTGAGCTAATTCGTGTTTTGAATTATTATGAATCGGTATGAAGCGATATAACTTCTCCTCTATAGAAAAGAAATGGAGTGGGACCTGGAAGGCAAAGAAGATCTACGAGCCAAGTCTCTCATCGGCAAAGAAGCCATTCTACAACCTTATGATGTT
>JAJYXD010000086.1:0-5832 GCA_021791135.1 bacterium
CACGCGCTCTCGTTCGGTCTCGTTTCGTTCGTAGGCGTGCTCGTGATCGCGTGTCCCTGCGCGTTGGGGCTTGCGACACCCACGGCGATTATCGTCGGCGTCGGCAAGGGAGCCAGAGAAGGTATTCTCATCAAGGATGCGGCGACGCTCGAGAAGCTTCATAAAGTGAATGTGATCGTTGCCGACAAGACGGGTACGATCACGAGAGGAAGGCCGGAACTCGTTTCGATAAAAAACCTCTCTTTGAACGATAACGACGAACTCGTCGCGGTGCTTGCGTCGCTCGAGGCGAGATCGGAGCACCCGATCGCACAGACGATCGTTTCGTATGCCGCGGAGAAGGGAATTATGCCCGCATCCGTAAATGACTTCAGTGCAATCAAGGGCAAAGGAGTAAAGGGAGTCATCGGCGGCATTGAATACTATGCGGGCAACACCAAACTTATCGGAGACCTCGGGCTTTCATTCGACGTTCGCGTACTCGAGCAGGAAACAATCGAAGGAAAAACGCCCGTCATTCTCGCCGCGAAGAAGAATGTGCTTGGTGTTTTTATGGTTGCCGATGCGATAAAGCCGGAGGCGAAGGAAGCGATAAACCGTCTTCACGCGCTCGGTATAAAAGTAGTGATGCTTACCGGTGATGACGCGAACACCGCGCGGCACATCGCGGCGCAAGTCGGCGTGGATGATGTGGTCGCCGAGGTGATGCCCGAGGACAAGCTCAAAAAAATAAAAGAGCTCCAGTCGCAAGGGAACGTGGTCGCGATGGCGGGGGACGGAGTGAACGATGCGCCCGCGCTCGCCCAGGCGGATGTGGGGATCGCCATGGCGACGGGAACGGACGTCGCGATCGAATCGGCGGGCATTACGCTCCTTCACGGCGATATCTCGAAACTGGTCAAGGCGATCACGCTCTCGAAGATGACGATGCGCGGCATCAAACAGAATCTCTTCTGGGCATTTATTTACAATATTGTGGGCATTCCGCTCGCAAGCGGAGTGTTCTATCCCGTATTCGGGTGGCTCTTAAGCCCCGTCTTTGCGGGTCTTGCAATGGCGTTTTCGAGCGTATCGGTCGTCGGCAACTCGCTTCGGCTCAAGACAAAGAAACTGTAAAAGGTCGAATGACATGAAAATCATATGATCAATATACCACATCTTCTCAAGGTTACGGCGGCATGGACGAGTATCGTCTTTACCGTGTGTTTTCTGGGAGTAGCGATGATGCCCGGCATCCGTCCGGGATTCATGAGATATGCATGGCACATGAACGTGAACACGGGATTCGACGTGCTCTCGTTCGGTACATTCGTCTCCGGTTTGGTTATTTGGAACGTCGTTGCTTTCTTGGCGGTGCTTCTCTTTGCAAGTTTGTTCAACACTATAAAAAAATAAGTAATTGTTGCGAACTTCAATGAAATACACGGCGACACTATTGTTTTTGAGTTTCATCGGAATAGCTGTTTTCGGTTTTGTGTTGATGAATCACTCCATGATGCGGGGAGAGAATTGTATCGTTTCCGCCGTCATGGGGAATCCCTGCCCTACGAATCAGGGAAGCTTCGCGCTACATCACCTTGCCGCCCTTGCGGTTTTTTCAAACAGCTTGCCGTCGGCGATCTTCAACGTTTCTCCTCTTATTGTTCTTTCTTTTGCGCTCGCGTTGCTCGCCTTTTTCAGGATAAGAAGCCCGTATTCACGGCCCCCCTCGTTCGCATCCGCGCTTCGGAGGCGAAATGTTCGTTACCGTTCCCATACTCCCCGATTCATGCGGTGGCTCGCGTTGTTTGAACACAGCCCTTCTTTCTAAGAAGCGACTGCGGGGAGAATTTCTTCGCGGTCATTTTTCGCGCCTTGTGGTAACAAGGCGTTCGGCTGTCGTTATAACATCGTTATGAATGTATGAACAAAAAAATAATAATTATCGGCGCGTGTATCATGCTTGCGTTCATCGGTCTCATGTGGTGGGGCTGGAGCGTTCAAGCACCGGAGGCTTCCGGAACTTCCGGTCCGGTGAGTTCTCTTACGGCACCTGAAAAATTCTACGACTTCGGGACGATATCAATGAAAGACGGACTGGTAAACCACGTGTTCACCATCACTAACTCTTCTTCTCGAGATGTGAAGATAAAAAAGATAAGCACCTCGTGCATGTGCACCAAGGCCTACATTAAGGGTGCGGATGGAGAAAAAGGGCCGTTCGGGATGGAAGGCATGGGGTTTCTTCCGCCCGCCAATGAAGTGATAAAAGCGGGGGAGTCGCGGGACGTAAACGTCGTATATGATCCGAATGCTCACGGACCGGCGGGAGTTGGTGCGATCGATCGCTTCGTGTATCTCGCTGATGTATCCGGAAATGCGCTTCAACTTGAGATAAAAGCTCTGGTTACCCCATAAGGATCATGAAAAAAATCATATTACTATTCGTTGCCGTTGCCGTAGTGGTGGGAGGGATACTACTTCTGAAAGAGAGTTCGGGAACCGCTTCGTTCATCTGGCAGATCAGTGACAAGGGTGCGTGGCTCCTGCCGCTCGTCCTTCTGTCCGCGGTACTCGATAGCGTCCACCCGTGCTCATTTTCCATTCTGCTTATCACAATCGCCTTCCTGTTCGGTATGCAAATGACGAGGCGGGAGATTCTTAGAATCGGCGGCACGTATATCGCGGGAATTTTCGCGGCGTATCTCCTGATCGGACTCGGTATCCTTAGGGTGCTGCATCTCTTCAATACGCCCCACTTCATGGGTAAGCTCGGTGCGGCGCTTCTTATCGGATTCGGAGTGATCAATATAGTAAACGAGTTTGCACCGAAATTTCCGGTCAAACTCAAAATTCCGTCCGTCTCCCATACGGCAATCGGAAAGCTTATGCAGAAAGCATCAATGCCGGCCGCGTTCGGCCTCGGGCTTCTCGTCGGCATCTGTCAATTTCCGTGTATGGGAGGACCCTATCTTATGGTAATCGGATTGCTTCGTGATCACGTTACGTACATGAGCGGTTTCGGGTATCTGACGCTCTACAATCTGATTCTTATTGCGCCTCTTGCGTTGGTGCTTTGGGTCGCGGCGGACAAAAAGGTTGTGGACAAGTTCCAGGAATGGAAAAAAGCGAACATGAAAGGACTTAAATTCTGGACGGGACTCGTGATGATCATTCTCGGCATAATGATCTTATTCATATAAATAAATTTATGGAACATACAACACACAGTGAAAAAAAAGGAATATATCTCTTACCGGCGAGCATCGCGTTCGCGGCGGTACTAATCGCCGGAGCGTGGATATATACGACCGGTCTCAGGTATCGAAATAATCAAGCGGAGACTCAACCTCAACCGCGGGCGCAGGAAGGAACGATCACCAATTCACTTGAAGAAAAAGTGCTGCCGTCCGGAGGGATGACTCTTCCGGTCGTGTGGGGAGATCTCGGATCAAAGCTTGTGAGTGCGGGAGTGATTGACGCGGAAAAGTTCAAGGCAATGTATGAAACGCGCGGAGCGTTCAGTGAAGAATACAAAAATCTCCTCCAGGGGCGGAACGACGGGAAACTCACTATAACAAGGGACAATGCGGGATATCTCCTGAATCTTTTCTGGGCGCTCGGCCTCGGGAGTAAAAATCCGGTTTTGGATTCCGGGGAGATGAAAAACCCCGCCTACGGCGGAGCGCAGAACTTCGCCTCAACAGGAGGATGGACGGTGGGAAAGGGAAGTCCTATGGATCATTACAGCAGTCATACGTTCTTTCCTTTGACGCCGGAACAACAGGTGCTCGTCGAGAAAATTTCGAAGGGAATATATCGGCCGTGCTGCGGCAACTCGACACATTTTCCCGACTGTAATCACGGCATGGCCATGCTCGGACTTTTGGAGTTGATGGCTTCGCAGGGAGTAAGCGAACAGGATATGTGGAGAGCGGCCTTAGCGGTGAATGCCTACTGGTTTCCCGATACATATCTCACGATTGCGGCTTACATGGAGAATAAAGGTACTGACTGGAAGAATGTGAATCCGCAAGAGGTGCTCGGAGCCGATTATTCAAGCGCTTCCGGGTATGCCGCTATCAAATCTCAAGTCGCCCAACCGGAACAGCAACGGAGCGGGAGCGGGTGCGGAGTGTAGGACCTCGCAGTTTCCCGAATGTGTGGCGGGTTCGTTTCCACTCGTGTATAATGGGGTGAAAATGAATCCACACACCTACACCTTCCACGTAAACGGCATGCATTGTAAGGGGTGCGTGCTCCTTACCGAGACTGAACTAAAGAACGACCCGCCGGTTCCTTCGGCAAAATCGGATCTGAAGACCAAGTCGGTTGAAATTCAGGGAGAATTCGGAGGAATGGGACCCGATGCGATCGCGGGGGAGTTGTCGAAACTCTTGTCGCAGCACTCGCTTTCGACGGAGGCGGAGCAGACGAAGATACGTTGGAGTGAGTTCAAGATGGCGATTCCAATCGCGCTCGGATTTGTCGCGCTGTTCATACTGCTTCAGAAGCTCGGGATAGTAAATCTCATACGCGGGGGAAATGTCACCTACGGAACCGCGTTCGTGATAGGAATCGTGGCCTCACTCTCTACCTGTATGGCGGTTGTGGGAGGGCTTTTACTCTCAATGTCCGCCACCTTCGCACGCGAAGGAGATGCCGTACGGCCGCAGCTTTTGTTTCATCTTGGAAGAATCATCTCGTTCTTCATTCTGGGCGGAGTAATCGGTGCGGCCGGCTCTGTCTTCCAATTAGGATCGATCGGCATATTCGTTCTCGGAATGGCAATCGGTCTCGTGATGCTTGTGCTCGGCCT
This sequence comes from bacterium, assembly GCA_021791135.1. Lineage (GTDB taxonomy): Bacteria > Patescibacteriota > Minisyncoccia > UBA6257 > GWB1-50-10 > JAKAHD01. The sequence goes on from JAJYXD010000086.1 coordinate 4,799, forward strand.
CAATCTTCTCGAGATATTCGGCTGGACGAAGCGTTTTCAGCCGTCCATGCCGAAGTTTCTTTCGAAAAGAATGTTGGGTGTTACCGAACTCAATCATACGCTCACGCCCGCGCTTGTCGGTATCGTCACCTTTTTCCTGCCGTGCGGGTTCACGCAGTCGATGCAGATCTACACGCTCTCGACGGGCAGTTTTCTCACGGGCGGTCTCACGATGCTCTCGTTCGCGCTCGGCACACTTCCCGTACTCGCACTCGTGAGTTTCAGCTCGATGAGTATTAAAGACAGTCCAAAGGCCGGCATCTTCTTCAAAAGCGCGGGGCTTATCGTCATTCTCTTCGCCATCTTTAATATCTTGAACAGTCTTGCGGCAATAGGATGGATCGCACCGCTCTTCAGTTTGTAATCAACATTATGAATACCAAAACAATCTCAATCGGAGTCGTTCTCGTAGCGGTCGTTATCGGCGGAGTTATTCTTTTCTCCGGAACCGGAGGAACCGCGGGCAGTACGCCGGCGAGGGGAATTTCCGTAGTCGACGGAAAACAAGTAATTGAAATCAACGTGAAGGGCGGCTACGCGCCGCGTTCCGTAGCGGCGAAAGCAAACATGCCCTCGGTCATCAAGTTTAAAACGAACGGCACCTTCGACTGCTCTTCCGCGGTCGTGATTCCCGATCTGAACTATCGGACATATCTTCCTTCCACAGGAGAAACGTCCGTCGACGTACCTCCCCAAAAACAGGGGACGGTGCTCAGAGGACTCTGCGCGATGGGGATGTACAACTTTTCGGTGAGTTTCGAGTGAGAAGTTTTTAAAACTTCGGCGTCTTGATTACCTGCACTACTTTTCCGTTGATCATGAAGTCGTCGTCCTCGTGGATGTAGATCGGGGGAAACTCTTTTGTCGATTCCGACATCAAGATTGCCTGCCCGTGTTCCTTGTCGAGGAAGAACTTTTTGATGTTCGCCATGCCGTCGATGATGGAGAGCACGATGTCGCCGTTTTTCACGTTTTTATCCGTCACGTCTACGATC
>JAJYXD010000086.1:5842-9602 GCA_021791135.1 bacterium
CGCGCGGTTCATGCTCGGCCCCACGACCTTGAGGGCGAAGAGCCGATGTTCGTTCTTTGCGACGGGCGCGAGGAGTGTACTCGAAATTTTTAAAAAGCCCCCGATGTTCGTCTCGGCGAAGATCTGTGCCGGACCGGCATTTACGGCGCCCAAGATCGGAATCGTGAGAAGTTTCGTTCGTCCGGACAGGCTTCTTTCCCACTCCTGTTTTGTTTTTTTGATAACTCCTCTCGCCTTATCGACTTTGATAAGCCCCTTTTTCTCAAGTTCGAGAAGATGATGCTTCACCTTTTGGGGGGAGGTCTCCCCGATAAACGATCCTATCTCACGGAGCGTGTACTGCCCCAGATTCTTTTCCTGCGCCACTCGCAGGAGTTCCTGTTGGATTCTGTGCATGAAAGTAGGGTAGCATGCTTTACGGAAAAGTAAAGAGCGCCGTAAAACTTGACAGGTCTGTAAATATTCCCTCACAGCATACCTACCGCTCGGGCGCTCCGGGCCGCTTGGCCAAGTCTTACCCTCGCGGTCGGTATACCGTGGGGGAATGGGGTTGTGTATTGTGCTACGCAACCTTTTTGCTTTCTGCTATGCTGTTGAGGCTATGGAGACCGAGATCGAAGCGAAATTTCCCAATATCGATCCCAACGCGCTTCGCGTGAAACTCAAGGCACTCGGTGCGACACTGGAGCATCCGGAGATTCTTATGCGTCGCAGGACTTTTGACTATGCCGATAATCGGCTTGAAAAAACGGGAAGCTGGGTCAGAGTTCGCGATGAGGGAGACAAGATAACGTTAAGCTATAAGCGGTTGGATGAGCGGACCCTCCACGGCACGAAAGAACTCCTCATTATCGTAAATGATTTCGAAAAAGCGTGCGATCTTATGGTGGCCATCGGATTGGATATAAAATCGTATCAAGAAACGAAACGGGAAAAGTGGATGCTCGGTGAAGTAGAAGCGACGATCGACACGTGGCCATGGGTACCGACCTTTGTCGAGTTGGAAGGACCCGGCGAGGAAGCCGTACGGAAGGTCACGGAGCAGCTTGGATTTGAATGGGGTAATGCAAGATTCGGGAGTGTCGAGAACATCTATCAGATGCACTACGATTTTACCGACGAGGAGATCGACCACTGGGAAACGATCACCTTCATTCCCGAACCTGAATGGCTCCTCGCGAGGAAAAAACAATAACAACATGAAAGGAAAAGGAATCCGAATTATTTTGGGCATACTTGTAGCTTTCGTGGTCGCGGCGTTTGTTTTTTACATGATGTTCTTCGGTGCGCCGCAGGGGAGCGCCGCATCGGAGCAGTTCACGGTTCCGGTCGGCGCGGATCGGGCGCAGATTATCGCGAAGTTGAGCGAGGGAGGGTTCGTTAAAAGTTCATGGGCGTTCGGAATCGCGCTTCAGCTTCGTGGCGCAGGTACCATCCAGGCGGGAGGGTACAAAATTTCGAAAGCGATGAGCGCGTGGGAGCTCGCGGGGATTATAAGCCAGACGCCCTACTTGAGATGGGTAACGATTCCCGAGGGACTTCGAAAAGAAGAGATCGCGAAGATCTTTCAGGAGAAGCTCGGATGGAGCGACGAGGAAACACGGAAATGGATCTCCGCGAATACCGCCGAAAGAAATGACTACTTCGAGGGTGTTTATTTTCCCGATACGTATCTGATTCCCGTGGACGAATCGCCGCTTGATGTCGCGCATCGTCTCCAGGCGAAGTTCGAAGAGAAGTTTGCTCCGTACGCGAAAGAAGCCGTTGCCCAAAATATCAAATGGACGACCCTCTTGAAGATTGCCTCGATCGTCCAGCGCGAGGCGGCGGGAAAAAGCGACATGCCGCTCATTGCGGGAGTCCTCTGGAATCGGCTTCTGAAGAATATGAAACTCGAGGTTGACGCTACCGTGCAGTACGCGCGGGGCGACAAAGGAAAGGGCTGGTGGGCGCCGCTTTCTTCTTCCGACAAACAGATTGATTCCCCCTATAATTCCTACAAGTACGCGGGACTGCCGCCGCATCCGATCGCAAACCCGGGACTCGAAGCCATGCGCGCGGTGCTCCATCCCGAGATGACAAAGTGTCTTTTTTACCTTCACGACAACTCAAAAATGATTCATTGTGCGGAGACCTATGAGGAGCACCAGAAAAACATGCGGACGTATCTACGATAAGGAGTGAGAGTTGTGTATAATAAAGTTTATTCATCCCTCACATAACTTGTTGTAAGAACGACATATTGTATTACCTGAAGTTTTCACAGTATAAAGCTCTCTATTTTTCCCTGCGTTATGTGAGGGATGAATAAAAAAATACTGACAATAGGAGGAATCATAGTTCTTATAGCCGTAGCGATAGTGTTCTTCTCGACAAATAAGAACACACAACCATCGGAGCCGACTCCTTCGGCAAGCTCAACTGTTCCTGTGGGTCTCTATACGCTTGCCGACGTCGCTCAGCATGCCACGCAGCCCGACTGCTGGATGGCGATTGAAGGGAAGGTCTATAACGTCACGAGTTATGTCGATAAGCATCCGGGAGGAAAAGCGATTCTCCTCGGGTGCGGGAAGGATGCGACCATCCTCTTTAATACCCGCCCCGACGGTCCCGGCACGCCTCATCCGGCCGAAGCGCGGCAGATTCTTCAGCAGTTCTATGTGGGAGATCTGAAAACGTAGAGTAGCTCCGTAGAAAACCGCATCCGAAAATGGTGCGGTTTCCTGTTATTTGACTTTTGTCCCTTTGTGTGACATACTTACCAACACTTATTAAGAGATGTGGTCGGATTTCTAAGAGGCAAAACAAAAAACTATGACTGGAACAATTAAAACGCTCATGGACAGAGGATTCGGGTTTATCGCTCGCGAAGGCGAGACGAAAGATCTTTTCTTTCATTCCAAGGATTTGAACGGAATCACGTTTGATGAGCTTAAGGTTGGCGACAAGGTTTCTTTCGAGGTTGTTCAGGGCGATAAAGGCCCGAGCGCCAAGAACGTGACACTCGCCTAAAAAGGCCTTTGTTAAAAACCACCGCGACTCTCGCGGTGGTTTTTTGTACCCCCGCCCTCTTTTGCTATACTGATAATGTAAAAATAAAAAGGAGGCCCGGCCTCCGCGAGGAAGCCGGGCCTCCTAATCAAAAATATATGAATATGGAGACAAAAATCTGTCAAAACTGCAAAGCCTCTTTTGTCATTGCGCCGGAGGACGTGGATTTCTGTAAACAGATGAAAGTTCTGCCGCCCGCGCTTTGCTCGATGTGCGGAGTAGGCAGTGTCATGGCGTGGCGCAACGAACGCAACCTCTATAAGAGTGCGTGTGCGCGGTGTAAGAAACCGATGCTTTCGATGTATCATCCGTCATCGCCCCACGTCGTGTGGTGTCACGATTGCTGGTGGTCGGATGAATGGGACGGTACTGATTATGCCGCCGATTACGATCCGGAAAGACCGCTCCTCGATCAATTCAAGGAGCTGCAGCTGCGGGTTCCCCGAGAGGCGCTTATTATTATCAACTCCACGAACTGCGATTACGGAAATCATGTCCGCAGTTCGAAGGATATCTATTTCGGCTACCTGATAGCGGGGTGCGAGAACGGAATCTACTCGACTTGGATTAATAACGTAAAAGACGTCATTGCGTCGAGCAAGGCGGTCGAGAGCGAACTTCTGGCGTACTGCATCGATGTGTCGAAATGTTTCCGCTCCGCATATCTCCAGGATTCCTCTGATTGTTCGGAGTGTTACTTCAGCTACAA
>JAJYXD010000043.1 GCA_021791135.1 bacterium
AGATAGGGAAGTGCGAACATGATGCCTATCAAAATCGTCTTACTGTATCCCACCCCTTCGTTATATGCCTGAATGGGAAGAAAGAATGCAACAACCGCACTCGAGAACGCGATAAAGAAGTTAAACATCGCGACTCCCTTAAGCTGCCAGTTCCATCTTCCCATTTCGTACCATGCCTCGCGGTATGCTCTCCTTAACTTTCCCTGCACGTCCGACTTTTCGATCGGCTCTTCGTTCTTACGGAAAAACCACACCAAAAGAAAAGCGATGATGGACGTCGGAGCGATCATAAGAAGCAGAACGGGAATCGAGAAATATTTGATAAGCACCATTCCCGCAAGCGCGGCCGCAACCCACCAGAAGTTCGAGATACTGTCGGAGTAATCGAAGATCGTCGCGAGTGTCTTCGAAGAATCGTGACGTCTGAAGTACGTCTCCCGCCCCACCGCATTGAACGCATACGTAAGTCCGTTCATTCCTCTCGCAAATACGATAAAGAAAGCGACGCCGGTTATCCCGGCAAGAAAATAAGAAATCCCTATGAGGGGATAGAGCGCAAGACCTATCAGAATGAGTGAGGTGGCGCGAAAACGATCCGCGGCCATTCCTACAACCGGAAGCGCAAGAATAAATACGATGTCGTAGACCGATCTTAAAAGCCCCGCCTCGGCACTCGGCAAATCCCCATCCTATCCACCGTATCGCGGTTGCATGAGTCAAGACCCGCACTCCGCGGGGTATTGGCGTATCGAATAATTTCCTGAAAATTCCCATGGGTTAAAAAGAAAGGTTGACGAACAGTATACCGTAAGCAAGAGGGGAATTCTACCTCACGTCTTTTTGATATATACTGGAGAAAACCATGTGCGGCATTGTGGGTTACATCGGTAAAAGGGAAGCGGCGCCCGTGCTCCTCGACGGACTGAAACGTCTTGAGTATCGCGGATACGATTCTGCCGGCATTGCGATCCTCAAGGAAGGAGCTATTAATGTGGCGAAGGTTGTTGGAAGAGTGAAGCAACTCGCTGAATCGGACCGGATGTCTACACTTCAAGGTACGACCGGAATCGCACACACGAGATGGGCAACGCACGGAAAACCGAGCGAACGAAACGCGCATCCGCACGGCGATTGCACGAGTACGATCTTCGTCGTGCATAACGGCATCATCGAGAATTATAAGGAATTGAAACGGAATCTCGAAGAAGAAGGCCATACGTTCAAATCTGAGACGGATACGGAGGTCGTCGCGCATCTCGTGGAGAAGTTCAAAAAAGAAGGGAACGACTTCGAGACCTCAGTAAAAAAATCCCTAAAACTCGTGAAGGGGGCGTACGCGATTCTCGTGATGACGACTTCGGAACCGGCAACGCTCATCGCCGCACGTCTCTCAAGTCCTCTTCGAATAGGCATGGGGAACGACGAGTTTATCGTCGCTTCCGACCCTTCGGCGATACTGAACTACACCCAGGAAATTCTTACGTTAAAAGATGAGGAAGTCGCCGTGCTTAAAGACGGCGAATTCACCATCACGAGTTTGAATGGAGACAGAGTAATCGATCGCGAGGTGGAAAAAATCGACTGGGATATGGAACAAGCGGAAAAGGGAGGATTTGCCCACTTCATGCTCAAAGAAATATTCGAACAGCCGGAGACGATAGAAAATAGTCTGCGCGGACGCGTGATCGTTGACGAGGGACTCGCGAAGCTCGGCGGCTTCAATGCGGTAAAAGACGAATTGCGTGAGATCGAGCGGCTGACGATTGTCGCCTGCGGCACCGCATACTACGCCGGTCAAGTGGGAGAGTACATGATAGAAGAGTATGCGGAACTGCCCGTCGAGACCTGCATCGCTTCGGAGTTCAGATACCGAAAACCGATTCTCACCCCGAAAAAGGATGCGGTGCTTGTTTTGAGCCAGTCGGGTGAGACGGCCGATACGCTCGCCGCCGTTTCTGAAGCGAGGGAAAAAGGAGTACTCTCACTCGGTATCGTGAACGTCACGGGGAGCACGATCGCGCAGAATACCGACGCGGGAATCTACAATCACGCGGGACCGGAGATCGGCGTCGCATCGACCAAAGTATTTGTGTCCCAGCTTACGGTACTCTCGCTTCTCGCGCTCTTTTTCGGCAGACAGAGGCACATGTCCCTCACGATGGGAAAAAGAATTGCCGAAGAACTGCTTAAAATTCCCGACCACGTAAGAACCATCCTTACGATGAACGACTCGATTCTTGAAATCGCGAAACGCTATGTCAACTACTCCGATTTTTACTTCCTGGGACGGAAATATAATTATCCGATCGCGCTTGAAGGAGCTTTGAAGTTAAAAGAAATTTCTTACATCCACGCCGAAGGGGGATCCTCGGGGGAGTTGAAACACGGTCCGATCGCTATGATCGATCCGAATTTCCCCTCCATCTTCATCTGCCCCAAAGACAGCGTGTACGAGAAAAACCTGAGTAATATGGAGGAAGTGAAAGCGCGACAGGGAAAGATTATCGCGATCGGAACGGAAGGGGACGACGAACTCGGAAAAATCGCGGACGACGTCATCCTCATTCCGAAAACACTTGAGATGCTGACGCCAATCTTGAGCGTTATCCCGCTCCAGTTTTTTGCATATCACGCGGCCGTCCTCAAAGGAAAGGACGTCGACAAGCCAAGAAACCTCGCAAAGAGCGTTACCGTCGAATAAGCTTCCGAAATTTACTTCGCCTGCGTCTCCAAAAACTGCAGGGTTTTTTCGTTCCTAAGCATCTCCGTGACGTAACGGAAAAGCGTCAGAGGATCCACGTCCCGGTAATGAGAAGAGAGCACCGCCGCCTCCGCTTTGAACTCTTCCTCGGTCGGTTCAATATGCTCTTCTTTTGCGATCGCCTCCAAAAGCATCTTCGTCTTGAGCTGTCGTTTGATCGCCTCCCGCTGTGCGTTCATAAACTCTTCTTCTTTTTTTCCGATGCGATTGAAGTAATCCTCCTTGCTGATGCCGTTTTTATTAATCTCTTCATAGAGTCCGTCGCGCACCGCGATCAGTTCGTTCTCCACTAACATTGAGGGAACAGGAAACTTCGCGGCCGCAGCGAGCTCTCTTGCGAGTTCTTCTCTTTTTTTCTTTTTCAATTCAATTTCCTTCTCCAGTGCGATATTTTCTTTCAGTTTTTTCTTGAAATCTTCCACGTTCTCGAACGCACCGAGCGACTTTACGAACTCATCCGTAATTTCCGGGGCCGTTTCTCCTTCGGATGTGCGAAGACGACGAAGCTCTTCGATTACTCCCCGTACCTCTTCATCCTTCACCTCGATCGATTTGTCTCCCTGCTCAATCACTTTTCTCGCGATCTTCTTGTAATCGGGGAGTTTGATCTCCGGCTGCACTCCGACATGAAGCGTGAATTCAAGTGGATTCCCGAAGGCAAGTTTTGTCACCTTCACGTCGGGAGGAGTGATAACGTCGAGCTTATACTCGTCGACAATCAAGGGGTACACTTCGCGAAGCGCCGAATTCGCCGCTTCCTCCAAGAGAAACGAGGCTTTGGTTCCTTTCTCGACCATCGCTTCCGGCACATGGCCTTTTCTGAATCCAGGCGCCTCGAAATCTTTCTGAAGATCCTTGATGACCGTACGCCTGTGTTCTTCAAGCGTCTCCGCGCTCACCGCGCCCGTGATTTCCACTACGGCGTCTTTCTCTTTCCCGATTTTAATATCGGTATAGGGTTTCTTTGTTCGTTCATCCATAATTAAGGACTACTATACTTTATTTGCTACAATAAATAAAGATGAAACAGAAGTTCATTATCAGAAAAGCGTCCGGAGACGAAGAGCCGTTCTCGGAAGAAAAATTGAGATACTCCCTGAAGAAGGCCGGCGTAGTCGGCCCCGTCGCCGATCGGATTATCGAGCACGTGAGCCGCGAAGCGAAAGAGGGGATGCGTTCTTCGGATATTCACCGGCATGTTATAAACCTCTTGAAACACGAAACGAAAGGGCTTGCGGCCCGCTATAACTTGAAACGGGCGATTATGGATCTCGGCCCAACCGGGCATCCTTTCGAGAAGTTCGTCGGAGAACTTTTGAAAACCGAGGGGTATGCCGTTCAAACGAACGTCGTCACTCAGGGAAAATGCGTCACGCATGAAATCGACGTAGCCGGCTCGAAAGACGGGAAACGCGTCATGGTGGAATGCAAATTTCACAATCAACCGGGCACGAAATCGGACGTGAAGACGGCGCTCTATGTCCGTGCGCGATTTGAGGACGTCGCTTCCCAGTTCAACGAAGCGTGGCTTGTGACAAACACTAAACTCACCTCGGACGCCATACGATTCTCGAACTGCAGTGGCATGAGAGTTATCGGATGGAACTATCCGCACGAAGCAAGCTTACAGCACCTAATCGAAGCGTTCGGCCTTCACCCGATCACTTCTCTCGTAACACCGACCCAGGAAGAAAAACGCCGCCTCGTTGGGGCGGGCATCACGCTGGTACGCCAGTTACGGGAAGATGAAAAAGTAACGGCCGCGATCGGAATTTCGGAATCCCGCGCGGCACGGATAAAAGAAGAAGCGATGCAGCTCTTGAACTCGGAGCCTACTTACTCGCAAGAACGGTAGGAACGATAATGATCTCTGTCTTGCGAATTCCGAACTTGAGCGCATCCTCCTTCGTCGGCATCCACACGTCAACGAAGCCCTCTTTTCGTTTGTGCATACGATCGAGCACCGTAAACACCTTATCGCCGAAGATATCGGGGATCATGACGAGCGTTCCGAAAGGAAGAAAGTTTGCGGCGATTATGCCGTCCCGAACCTTATGGCCCGATGCGGTAATAAGGGGGGTATCATCGGTCTCTTCGGGTACGCTTGAATAAGCGGTGACCCAGACGCGGTACACCTTCGAGTCGTCGGGAATCACTTGCATCTTAACCTCCCCGACCTGGGTACCTTCCGCCGCAACCACGCTCGTGACCGGGAAGATACCGGCACTTGCAAGGCGCTCAAAAGAGCCCGAAACTCCCACAAAAGAGGAGGGGAGAAGCAGAATCCCAAAAAGGATAGGTGTGATATGTCGTTTCATAAAAAAACTCCCCTTCTGGGGAATTCTATAGATTACACCTTTATGCTACACTAACGGGAAGATTAGTCAAGCTTTTTATACTGGAAAAGTGCGATTTACCCGCATAAACACTACAAAAATGCAGATTATCTATGAGACAAACGATTTCCTTGCTATCAATAAATCCGCGGGGGTCTTGGTGCATCCCGGAAGACCGGGAGAGAGCGAAGAAGGTACGGTCGTGGGGTGGTTAAGGGAAAAATATCCGGAAATTAAAGGGATAGGAGACGAGCCTGAATTCCGTCCCGGAATCGTTCATCGGCTCGACAAGGATACCTCGGGCATTCTTCTTATTGCCAAAAACCAGCTCTCGTTCGAACATCTGAAACATCTCTTCCAAACAAGGGGCATAGAAAAGACATACCTCGCTCTGGTCTACGGAAAGGTGATGGGGAAGGGCAAGATCGACAAACCAATAGGAATACAATCGGGCTCGGTAAAAAGAAGCGTAAACGCCAAGAATATGAAGATGGTAAAGGAAGCGGTTACCGAATACCGGGCTGTAAAACTCTTCCGGAAGGGCCTTTTCACCTTACTAAGAGTAAGTCCGAAGACGGGGAAGACGCATCAGATCAGAGTACATCTCGCTTCGATCGGCCATCCGATCGTGGGAGACGAGCTTTACGGAAAGAAAAAGGAAGAGACGTTCGGCCTTACCCGTCAGTTCCTCCACGCCGAATCGATCGAGTTTACTGCCCCCGACGGAAGCAGGGTACATCTCGAAGCGGAGCTCCCATCAGACCTTGAAGGGGCGCTCGAGAGGGCGGGGCGAAAAGAAGAGAACGAAACGGTTATCGAGTACGGAGGTTGATTTAAATCCAAGCCCCTGTTACACTATCTCTCGTATGATTGATGAGAAACTGCTCGAAAAAATAAAGCCCGGCGCCAAGGTGCGGGTTACCGAAAAAATCAAAGAAGGAGAGAAGGAGCGCTTGAGCACCTTTGAAGGACTTGTCATCGCCCGAAAACACGGGAAACAGGCGGGTGCAACTTTTACCGTCCGTGCGGTGCTTCACGAGGTAAGCGTGGAGAAGATCTACCCTATCAACACTCCGGCCATCACGAAAGTACAGGTTCTCTCGTCTCCCAAGAAAGTACACCGATCGAAACTCTACTTCGTACGGAATCTCTCGAGCAAGAAACTCCGCGAGAAGCTGAAGCAATAAATGAAGAATACCTAGAGGCCGAGCCTTCGTAAGGAAGCTCGGCCTTCTTGTTTTTTTCTTTAAGTATTTAATTGGTATGCGCTACCACCTTGAGGCATGGTATAATTACAAAATGGAGAAGCGGGGAGCAAAACCGCAGGGAAAGGTAAAAATAAAATGGTCGCCGGAGTTCACGTATGCGCTAGGACTCCTCGCGACCGACGGGAATCTGTCACCCGACGGACGACATATTACTTTTACATCTAAAGATCTGGAACTCGTTCGGCTATTCAATAAATGTTTAGGAATAAAAACTCATATCGGGAGGAAAAGTAGCGGATCGGAGGGTGATAAGAAGTATTTTGTAATTCAATTTGGTGACGTGTTATTTTACAACTTCCTTATTTCCATTGGTATAACACCACGCAAATCACTGACCTTAGGATCAGTCAATGTTCCTCAAAAATATTTTAGAGACTTTGTTCGCGGATGTCTGGATGGTGACGGAAGTTTCTACTCATATTGGGACCCAAGATGGCGCTCCAGTTTCATGTTCTACACCGAATTTATCTCCGCAAGTAAAACCCATATCCTTTGGCTGCAAAGACGAATCAAGCAATTACTCGACATTTCTGGGCATATAACAACCAGCAGAAAGAAAAACTCCTGGTATCAGTTAAAATATGCGAAGAAAGAATCATTGAAATTATTCCAGGTATTGTATTACAATAAGGACGTTGTTTGCCTGTCAAGAAAGCGGATAAAGATTGAGAAGGCTTTTCGGGTGGACAAGAACGCGCGGGTGGCGAAACTGGTAGACGTTGCAGCTTGAGGTGCTGCTGTCCGCAAGGACGTGGAGGTTCGAGTCCTCTCCCGCGCACAAAAGAAAAACCCATTCGGGTTTTTTTGTGCATTTAGACACTCTCGGTTTCTAACCCGCTTCGCGGTCTTCCGACACGGGGGACACCACACTTGTCCCCCGACCCCCTTTTTTGCTTCAAATTTACTTTGTAAATTTGAAGGCGCACCGGACCAATGGAGAGGACTCGAACAAGAAGAGGGGTAGGGAGAACACATGTTTTCCCGTGGCGGAAACCTGTCTCTGCAGGCAGATATTAAAACTGAGGGGTTTTACAACAGCGCTATGCTATAGCATAGCGCTGTTGTTCGAGTCCTCTCTCGCTTTTGATGTAGCGAAAGAGTTGTGTGATATACTCAAGTCATGCGGTTATTAAAAACGATAGGAGAAAAAGATAACTCAAGAACGTATCAAACGAGGAAAGCGGCAAGAGCGACCGTTTCGGATAATGAAGGAAAGATCGCTCTGCTTCATGTTTCAAAGCAGCATTACTACAAGCTTCCCGGCGGGGGAATTGAAAATGGAGAAAACAAAGAAGAAGGACTTAGGAGAGAATGTCTCGAGGAGATTGGATGCGAAATTGAGATAACGGGAGAGGTGGGAAGTATACAGGAATATCGCCACTTTCCCGATGGTTTGAATGAAGACCAAGAATCATTTTGTTACACCGCAAACGTGAGAGGAGAGAAAAAATTCCCTCACTTCGAACAAGAAGAGATTAATGATGGATTCGAAGCGTTGTGGGTAGCCAAGGAGGAAGCAATGGAATTACTCAAGAAAAGCGAACCTAATAGCTACGACGGAAAATTTATTGTCGTAAGAGAACTGGAATTCATAGAGGAGAGTTTAAAGAACTGAAGCAGGTTCTCACATTGTCCCGACAGACGCACCGCTGAAAACCGGATATAATAACCGCATGAATAAAAAACCCTGGTTTCAAATAAAACTCCGTGGATGGGGATGGAGACCATGCTCGTGGGAAGGGTGGCTTATTACTTCTATCTTCGTCGCGTTTGAAATATGGAATGCAATGCGTCTTGACGCGATCTCTCACTCCGCAAGCGACACACTCCGCCCGTTCCTGATTCAAACCATATTCGCGGCAATTGTCCTCGGTATTATCATATTTTGGAAGAGCGAGAAAATAGAAAAGAATCTATAATCATTGTTATGAAATTTCAACCAGACTCCCTGCAGGAACACGAAAAAATGCCCGATCTAAAAACAACTCCAATCCCCGAAGTAGAGGAAGGAATTCGTGAGAAGTTCGAAAAGAAAGAATGGCGCGATATACCGATTACCGAATCGGTCACACACGAACCGAAATTACTTGAGGTGGTTCCGAATCGCTTCAATCCGGGGAAGGCGATGGCCTGGCCCGCATACTACAAGACCGTCATGGAGGAAAACGAGCAGGACGGAAAACCGAGACAAGATCAATACCACCTCCGATTACTGGCTCCAGGGAGCAATGATTCCGTTCGGCGCCAAGTTCGACGAGATGATGGATCCTCTCTACCACGACAAGAGAAGCGAAACGACCTTCTACGAAAAAGAACTTGCGGAGAAGGGGACACTGAATAAAGAAGAGCAGGAAGCGCTGGAAAACCGCAGAATTCTCTATAACGCCTTAACCGGGGTCGGGTTTTCCAATTACTTCACCGAGTTCTGGCACTACGACCTCGGAAACCAGTTCAACGCATCCGTAACCGGAAAATCGTCCGCCGAGTTCGGCTTTGCGGGGGGCATTAAGGACGACGGGCAGATAACAGAGGATCTTAGCGCGGAGAAAACTGCCTTCGAAAACTACAAAGCTTCACACGGTTCGGAAGAAGCGGAGAGAGTGAAGCATCACTTTGGTCTTTAGAAGAGTAGATATTCGCTTCTTACCAACGCATAACCCCCTCACACTACACATCTTGATGAGGAGGGTATGACTTGGCCAAGCGGCCCGGAGCGCCCGACTCAGCGAGATGTGTGGTGTGAGGACACCAACCACGGTTATCCACCGTTGTGTTTCTACGTGAATGATTCACAATAAAAGTACAGCGTCTTGCCGCAATGGCCTGCGGGACTCCGCTGAAAGGTCATTAACGAACGAAAACAATGGCAAAGAAAAAAGGAGGCAAGAAGA
>JAJYXD010000067.1 GCA_021791135.1 bacterium
TCTACTCGATTGTGAAAGGTTTGACGCTCACCTTCAAGTGTAGAAGGCTTCTGAGGCGCCACCGGATGCTCCTGGGCGAGAAGGTGGAAGAATTGGAAGAAGACAGCGATTCGGGTGATTCTGGAGGGCTATAAGGAGGAAACAAAATCGTTTCTTTCATCGGAAAGAACGAGGTTTGCTCCGCGGTTTTCGGTTCCTCTAAGGAGCCTTTTTTATTATTCCGCTACGCCTTTCCGCCTCGAGAGGTTATAATGGCTGTATGCAATCCGAGTTCAAAACTTGTCAGAATTGCGAAGACTCGTTCGTTATCGAACCGGACGATTTCGCGTTCTACGAACGAATCCAAATGCCGCCGCCGACGTTTTGTCCCAAATGCAGAGAACAAAGAAGAATCGCATGGAGAAACGAGCGTGCGCTTTATAAAAGGAAATGCGATCGGTGCGGAGAAATAGTGGTCTCGCGCGTTTCGCCCGACAAGCCGTACCCGATGTACTGCAAGAAGTGCTGGTGGGGCGACACGTGGAGCCCGTTCTCCTACGGAAAAGAGTACGACTTCTCGCGTCCTTTTTTCGAACAGTTCAGGGAACTCTTGTACGCGACGCCGCACGTCTCGATTTTGAACTTAAATACCGTGAATAGCGATTGGGTGAATCAGGAAACCGACGATAAAAACTGCTATCTGAACGTGGGCGGACACTACAATGAGGATTCCGCCTACAACACCTATGCGCTCTACACGAAAGATTCCCTCGATAACTTCTGGATGCTGAATAGCGAGCTCGCGTATGAAAATATCAACTGCGAAAAATGCTATCGCATCGTAGGTTCGCGGGATTGTTCTGACTCTCAAAATGTATTCTTTTCTTTCGATTGTCGGAACTGCTCGAACTGTCTCGGGTGCGCGGGATTAAGAAACAAGCAGTTCTACCTGTTTAACAAACCCCACTCGAAGGAGTCGTATGAGAAGTTTTTGGAAGAACATCCGTTGAGTTTGTATAAGAACTTCAATGAGTTGCGCGTCCGCGCGGAAGCGCTTTGGAATACCATACCTCATCGCTTTGCGTCTATTTTAAGATCCAATGAGGTAAGCGGGAATCATATTACCAACTCGAAGCGGGTATTCGACTCCTGGGACGTGGAGGACAGCGAGGATGCGAAGTATATCTACATCGGAGGATGGCTTCGCGACAGCTATGACGAGAGCGCGCACGGCGCATCGGAATTGAGCTATGAGTGCGCGAGTGGCGGGGGAGTGTACAACTCGAAGTTCTGCAACTTCTGCATGAGCGGCGATCCTTTGAAAAAAATACACTCGTCCGACATCGAGTACTGCTATTCCGTGATCGACAGCAAAAATTGTTTCGGATGCGCCAATATAAGAAGCGGAGAGTACTGCATCTTGAATAAAAAGTATACGAAGGAGGAGTATGAAGCGCTCGTGCCGAAAATACGAAAGCACATGATGGAGATGCCGTATCAAGGCAAGCGCGGAAGGGTATACAAGTACGGAGAATTTTTTCCCGTCGAGTTCGCTCCTTTTGGCTATAACGAAACCGCGGCGCAGGATTACTACCCGCTCGCGAAAGAGGAAGCGATCGAAAAAGGATATCCATGGAGCGATTACGAGTCGGACGCGAAGTACGAGTTCTCCGAGTATACGGTTCCGGACGATATTAAGGACGTGAAAGATGATATTCTCCAAAAGATTCTGAAGTGCGGGGTGTCGGGGAAGCCATATCGCTTGGTTCCGATGGAACTCGAGTTTTACAGAAGAATGAATCTTCCGATCCCTCGGGTCTCGCCACTTGAACGCCACAAAGCGAGAATGAAGAAACTTCTCCCGCGCGTACTTTTTGAGAGGAAATGTCAGTGCTTGTCCGCCGAAGCCTTGGCGAAGGCGGACGCGGGCGAGGGCTATCGTAATGTAGCAGAACATTTTCATGGCGCCGACCACTGCCCAAACGTAATCCAAACGCCATACTCGCCCGAATCGCCTGCTATTATATATTGTGAACAGTGTTACCAGACGGAAGTCGTATGATAGGTGCTATGCTATAGCATAGCACCTACAAAAAGTATGACTTCCTCATATAACACAAGAGTACAAAGAGGAAAAAGAGGACAAAGAAGACAATCTAATACAATGAAAATCTTTAGTTTCAAAATGGGTCGGTTGTTAAGTGAGCCATGTGAGGGATGAACTCAAAAACTCCACAATTCAACAAGGCACTCGACGCAATCCTGGACCCGCTCGTTCCGCATGAGCGAACATGTAAGAAATGCGGAGAATCGTTCAAAATAGAAAGCGAAGATATTAACTTTTTTCGAATGCTTCGCGTGCCGCCTCCTTTGTTATGTCCGAGATGCCGCATACGAACGAGAAGAGCTTTCACAAACTACACAACGTTTTTCAAGAAAAAATGCGATGCACCCGGACATGATGAAATACTTATCTCGCAGATTCCGGAAGGAGGACCGTCTCCCGTCTTTGATTTTGATTATTACTGGAACGGAGATTGGAATCCGATGAATTATGGAAAGGAGTTCAGTGCCGGAAAGTCATTTTTCGAACAGTTCGATGAGTTGAGAAAACAGGTGCCGCAGGCGGCAAATACCGGAGATCCGATGAGTGTCGACAGCGAGTATGCGGCCTACGGCGTTCAACTTAAAAATTGCTACTACGTGTTCGGAGGCATGAATGCCGAGAATGTGCAGTACGGCAACTGGCCGATGTATTCCAGGGATGACGTCGACGTGCTCGTCTCGTGGTCGTCGGATAAATGCTTTGACATAGTACACGTGAAGGATTGCTATCATTGTTTTTTTACCTATTTCTCGAAGTATTGTCTCGAGAGTGCTTTTTTATACGATTGCCGGAACTGCGAACACTGCTTCGGATGCGTAAATCTACGGAACAAGAAATACAACTTCTTCAATATGCAGTTGTCGGAAGAGGAGTATGGGAGAAAAATGGGGGAGATAAATCTCGGAAACGCGAGCGAACTGGAGCATTGGAAAGACAAGTTTCTTGAGTTATTACGGGAGTCGCCGAAGAGAATCTCCCTGAACGAGCAGAGCGTCCGTTCCTCGGGGAATCTTCTGGAGAACTGTAAAAACTGCTACCGATGTTTTTTCGTCGTTGGAGGTGAAAATCTGCGATACGACGATTTCCAGCTTGCCGCGAAAGATTCGATGGACGTGTTCCTCGGTACGAAACCGGAGAAGTGCTACTTTACCGTCTCCCCGTATGACGGATTCGAAATAAAGTTCAGTTCGATGCTTCGGGGGCAGTGTCACAATCTCGAATACTCCATGAATATGCGATCATGTGACAATTGCTTCGGGTGTATAGGACTGACGAACAAGAAGTTCTGTATTTTAAACGTCCAGTATTCGGAGGACGAATACTGGAGGAAACTGGACGAGATAAAAACGGCGATGCTGAAAGGGCATGAATATGGAGAATTTTTCCCCATCAAGTTTAGTCCATTTCCTTATAACAGTTCGCTTGCGCAATTATCAAATCCTTTATCGGAAGAAGGAGCAAAAAGAGAGGGGATATGGTATGTGGTTGGGGAACATTCGGAGTTTTTGGGGAAAATTGTGGATAGTGCTACCGTAGGGGATATAAGAGAAGTTTCCGACGATATTTTGGACTCTGCGTTGACGTCGCGCGGGACGGGGAGATTGTTCCGTTTGACGAAGGCGGAACTCGCGTTTTATAAGAAAGAACATATTGCGATACCGGAGTTTCATCCGGAGGAACGTCTGAAATTAAGATTCGGATGGCTTAACAATCTCGTACTCGAGGAGCTGCCTTGTTCTTTGTGCGGAACGCCGGTTATCGGAATGCCGCCACAGGGTATGCGGGAGCACGTCGTGTGCGATGAGTGCCATAAAAAGATAATTATATGAATCCGGAAACAAGAATTTGTCAGAGTTGTAAGAGCCGGTTTGTCATCGAACCGGATGACTTTCTTTTCTATGAAAAAATCGACGTTCCACCGCCGACGTTCTGTCCAAAGTGCCGGCTACAGAGACGACTGGCGTGGTTCAAGGGATTCCGTTTGTACAAGAGAAAATGTGATCTGTGCGGAGAAGAGAAGATCTCGATGTACAAACCCGATGCGCCGTACACGGTGTATTGCGCCGATTGTTGGTGGTCGGATAAGTGGAATCCTGAAGATTATGCCCGCGAATATGATTTTTCGAGGCCCTTTTTTGAACAGCTGAATGAATTTTTACACAAAGTTCCTATACGAGGTATCGCGGTCACGAAGAGTGTGACCGAGTTATCTCCGTATACCAATCATTGCGATCACTCGAAGAATTGCTATCTGATCTTCTACTCGGATTACAACGAGGATTGCCAGTATGGTTTTTATCTTACTCGGGACAAATCACTTCTGGATTGTAGCGTGTATTGGGAGTGCGAGCAGTGTTATGACGGTCTAAACGGTTTTAGAAACAACCGCGTTCACGGATCACGAGGGAATGTTCATACCTCTTTCGATTGTTATTTCATTCGGGATGCCAAAAACGCCGAGCGTTGTTTCGGTTCGGCTAACTTACACAACAAAAAGTATGTTTTCTTCAACGAACAGCTGACGAAGGACGAGTACGATAAAAAGTTGAGCGAGATCAATCTCGGTTCGTACAAAACATATCAGGAGATGAAATTGCGCTCCGAGGAGGTCTGGAAGAATTCGATTCCCAACCCCTGTTACGATTATATGTTTAACGACAACTGTACCGGCAACTACGTTTTTTCTTCGAAGAACTGCAAAGAGTGCTACGACTCCGGATACTGTGAGGACTGCAAATATATGATGCTTATAAAAACTCCAAGCGTAAAAGACAGCTATGATTATGTCGATTGGGGAGAAAACGCGGAACGAATCTATGAGGGTATCACCATAGGCAATAATGTTTCCGACGTGAAATTCAGCCAGGATATTCATAACAGCCATCATGTCGAATATTCGAAGAGCTGTATGAGCGACGCCTTTCTCCTGGGGTGCTCGGGTTTGAGAAATAAGGAGTACTGCATATTCAACAAGCGGTACGATAAAGAAAGCTTTCATCAAATGAGAGAGAAAATTCTCGCCCATATGGAGAATTCGCCTTATAAGGATGCCGCAGGACATGAGTATGGCTATGGAGAATTCTTCCCGATGTCCTTTTCTCCCCACGATTACAACGACACCTTCGCGCAGATGTTTTATCCCCTTGAAAAGGAAAAGGCATTGCAAGAAGGTCTCACGTGGGCGGACATGTCACCGAGCGAGTACGTGACTACAATGGAGGCGACAGATCTACCCGATCACATCAGGGACGCGAAAGACGACATTTTGAACGAGGTAATCAAATGTACGACATGTCCGAGAGGATACAAGATAACCCATCAGGAACTTCAATTCTTAAGGCAACATAATCTTCCGCTTCCAAGGCGCTGCCCATTCTGTAGAATAGAGGAGAAGGTAAAACGCTGGTCACGACAAATGACACTCATCGGGCGAAATTGCGATAAGTGTGGAAAGTCCTTTAGGACAAGTTACCGTAAGGAAGATGCGCCCATCGTATACTGCACGGAATGTTATCTTAGGGATATTTTTTGATATGAATCCTGAAACAAAAAACTGTCAAAACTGCAAAAGCCAGTTTACGATCGAACCGGAGGACTTTGCATTCTACGAGAAGATGCAGGTGCCGACGCCCACGTGGTGTTCTCAATGCCGCCTCCAACGCAGATTGGCGTTTGCCAACGACAGAGGCCTCTATAAGCGAAATTGTGACATGTGCGGCAAGAGTACCATGTCGTCGTATCCGCCCGAAAAGAAAATCATCGTGTATTGTAATCCCTGTTGGTGGAGTGATAAGTGGAATAGTGCGCAGTATGCACACAAATATGATCCTTCACGTCCTTTTTTTGAACAGTTGAAGGATCTTATTATAGAAACGCCGCACATGGCGCTTGACTCCAATTATCCGACGTTGGTGAACTCTGAGTACGTCAATCACTGCGCTACCGCGAAAAACTGCTATCTCATTTTTACCGCCGACGAATGTGAGAACGTACTGTATTCCGAATATCTCCTGCACGATAAAGATTTGATGGATTCCACGATGACCGGGGGTTCGGAGCTTTGTTACGGCCTTATAAACTGTGGATCGTGTTACAGGACATTTTTCTCCGAAGATTGTGAAAATTGCCAGGAAACTTATTTTTCGAAAGATTGTACGGGATGCAGTAATTGCTTTGGTTGTATTGGCTTGAGAAATAAGAACTTTTATATTTTCAATAGACCTTACGAGAAAGAAGAATACAAGAAAAGATTGGAAGAGTTCCGTGTGAATTCATATGAGAATGTAGAGAATTTAAAACGGGAATCCCGGGAACTTTGGGAAAAATATCCCCATAAATTCTCCCATGCGCTGCGTAATCTGAACGTCACGGGAGATTACGTGTATGAGTCGAAAAATTCAAGAGATATGTATGTTGTTCACGAAGGCGCAGAGAACTCCCGTTATTGCCAGCTCATGACTATGACAGGAATTAAAGACTCGTATGACTACTCTATCTGGGGTAACAACGCTCAGAGGGTTTATGAGGGTATGGTTGTAGGAGAAGGAGCGGATACGATAAAATTTTCCTTCCAGGCATGGCCGAATGTACGCGAGGTGGAGTATTCTTTTTGCGCGCTCTCCTCATCGTATATGTTTGGGTGTGTAAGTATGAGAAACAAGCGATTTTGTATCCTCAATAAGCAGTACGGTGAGAAAGAGTACAAAGAACTTCGTGAACAGATCATACGGGATATGGATCGGAATCCCTATATTGATTTGAAAGGGAGGATATATAAATATGGGGAATTTTTTCCGCCAGAACTCGGCCTTCATGGCTACAATGAGAGCTATGCATCGAGTTTCTTTCCACTTGACCGAAAAGATGCCGAACAAAGGGGATTCCTCTGGTATGAACCGAAACCGAATCCGCACCGGCCGACGATAGACGCTCGCGACATGCCAGATAGTATCCATGATGTTAGAGATTTCGTTTTGAATGGGATTGTCGAATGTGTGCAGTGTAAAAATCCTTTTCGGATAGTTCCGAATGAATTGACGTTGCTTCGCCGTTTCGAATTGCCGATTCCCAGAAAGTGTCCAAATTGTCGCTATGCAGAAAGATGCGGCCGCATTAATCCGCCCCAGCTTTTTCACCGCACGTGCCAATGTGCCGGCGTAAAGAGTGAAAATGGGACGTATACGAATTTTGTTTCTCATTTCCACGAGGCAGGAAAGTGCCCGAATGAATTCGAGACCTCATATTCACCCGATCGCCCGGAGATCGTGTACTGCGAAGCATGCTATCAAAAGGAGATAGTGTAATCAATATTAAGGAGGCCCGGCCTCGATAAAGTTATCCCCAATATTATCGAGGCCGGGCCTCGATAGACTGAGGAAAAAGCGGGGAAATTGGTGGTATAATAACAAACGATGCCAAGCGAGGAACCAGACAAGGACGTTGTCTATTTTGCAAAGACGAATTTCCGGAATTCCAACCGGCTTTTCGGCATCAGACGGAAAGATCGCCGTCAGCACACGTACGTAATCGGGAAGACCGGCACCGGGAAATCGGCGCTTCTGAATAATCTTATCGTGCAGGATATCGCGAACGGTGAGGGACTTTGCATCGTGGATCCGCACGGAGAACTTATCGAAGATATCTTGCACAAAATTCCGGAGGAGCGGATGAAGGACGTTGTGTACTTCAATCCTGCGGATACCGATTTCCATCTCGGATTCAACGTCTTGGAGCTTCCCGATCCGAAGTATAAGCACCTTGTCGCGTCGGGTCTTATGGGAATTTTCACGAAGATCTGGTCAAACGTCTGGTCGGCAAGAATGGAATACATTTTAAATAACGCGATTCTCGCGCTCTTGGACACGCCCGGATCGACGCTCTTGGGTATTACGCGACTTCTTGTGGACAAGGAGTATCGCGGAAAGATCGTTTCGAATCTCAAAGACCCCGTGGTAAAAGCGTTCTGGGTGAACGAGTACGAGGAGTGGCGGGATCAGTTCAGAAACGAGGCAATCGCTCCTATTCAGAACAAAGTAGGTCAGTTTCTTTCAACCTCGGTAGTCCGAAACATCGTGGGGCAGGCGAAAAGCACCTTCGATATTTTTGACATAATGAACTCGGGGAAGATATTCCTCGTAAACGTATCGAAGGGAAGAATCGGCGAAGACAACTCGGCGCTCTTGGGTGCGATGCTTATCACAAAGATTCAGCTTTCCGCGATGGAACGCGTGCGTGTTCCCGAGGAGGAGCGTGTAGATTTCTTTCTCTACGTCGATGAGTTCCAGAATTTCGCGACCGATTCGTTCGCAAGTATTCTCTCCGAAGCGAGAAAATATCGTCTCGATCTTACGCTTGCGCACCAATACGTAGGGCAGCTTGTGACCGACGTCTCGACCAAAGTGCGCGATGCGGTGTTCGGGAACGTCGGGACCATGATTGTCTTCAGGGTTGGTGCCGCGGATGCGGAATTTTTGGAAAAAGAATTCGAGCCCGAGTTCCTTCCGGAAGATTTCGTGAATCTCCCAAACTACAACATCTACCTGAAACTGATGGTAAACGGCGTCACGAGTCGTCCCTTTTCCGCCACTACGCTTCCGCCTTTCAAATTGAGCACCTCCGAGGATATAGAACAAAAAATCATCGAGTATTCGAGAAAGCATTATGCGCGTCAGAGATGGGTGGTTGAAGAGGAGATCAATAAATGGACGGGAGTTATGGGACCCAGTGAGGGACAGTTCGAGGTGGTGTGTTCTTCTTGCGGCAAGGCGACAACGGTGCCGTTCGAGCCGGAAGAAGGGCGTGCGGTATACTGCAAAGACTGTCTTGCAAAGATAAAATCGGGTGAGATGAAGCCAGTAAGGGTAGCACCGCGATCGAAGGATAGTCTCAAGCCGCAGGGACAGCAGTATGCCGCACTTGCGGGACTCGGCATCGAGTTTGAAGAGCATCCGGAACGATCGGAGGAACGAAGACAGGAAAGAAACCGCGAAGAAGAAAAGGAAGAGAGATCTCACCGCCCCCCGAATCATGTTCAAGAAAAAAGAGTGCAAAAAACCGAAGAACGGCCG
>JAJYXD010000010.1 GCA_021791135.1 bacterium
CCCGAAGCACGTTTCGGCGAAGGCGAAGAAGCTTTTGGAGGAATTGGAGGGGGAATTATAAATTCCTTCTCTTCCTTGTGAGAAGAAAGCTCTACTCGGACAAATATATCTCGCTCGTCCTCGAACACACGGAAATTGCGCAAACTCGACCTGAAGGGACTCGGACAGTGCGCAATTTCTTGTGTTCTTCGTCCTCGCTTGCATATTTGTGTCCTCGTCTCGCTATTCTCACTCGGAAGAGAAAGAATTTATTAAGAGGATGTTATTACTATTTGTCCAATCTATCGAGGCCGGGCCTCAATAGAAAAGTGGATAACTTTCTATCGCACCCGACTATATAGTCGGGTATAATAAAATTAATGAGAGGGCAGATAACAAAAAGACAAAAACAGCTCCTGGAAGTTATCTACGACTTTATAAAAAATTCTGGTTATCCGCCCACGTTTGAGGAAATGCGTGGGAATTTGGAGGTCTCATCAAATCAGTCGATTGTCGATCTGCTTCAGAAACTTAAAAATGGCGGCTATATCAAGCGTGACGAGGGAGCGCGCAGTATCGCTATCCTCCCCTTGGGTTATAAGACATTAGATAGGCCGCCATTGGTGGCGTTTGCGGGCGTGGCAAGTGCGGGGCCGTCTATAGAGATGATAGAAATGTCCGGAGAATGGCAAACGATTTCTGCAGACGTTGCGAAATTTGCCGACCAAGTTTCTCTGTTTAAAGTTTTTGGTGACTCCATGATAAACGCCGGAATCGATGACGGCGATGTGGTGTTGGTCAAGGATCAGCATGAGTTTGTTTCCGGTGATATTGTTCTTGCGCGCCTAAACGGTAGCGAGTCGACCGTAAAACGTTTTATTTCCGAAGACAAACCTCCCTATGTTTATTTGAAACCGGAGAACCCGAAATACTCCCTTATTCCATTTACCGACGAGATGCAGCTGATAGGGAAAATCATTTCTCTACTGAACGGTAGCGATTGGAGGCCGGTAAAATAAAAAAAGAATTATGCCTACCAAAAAGATAAATCAGACGCAGGAAATCATCGGGAAAGTTTTTCACGATTCCGAGCTGGCCTTCGGATTGAAAGAGTTTGAAGGCGTGGATCTCGAAAAAGTTTTGGAGATAACGGAAGAAGAGAAAAACAGATTCTATGTAAAAGACTTGAAGTCCGGAAAAGAGAAATTTGTGTGGGATAACGTGAAACACACGGGCAAGCCGGAAGAAATCGTCCGTCAGCTTTGGCTCTATAAACTCAACTCTGTTT
The DNA here is from genome assembly GCA_021791135.1 of bacterium. GTDB lineage: Bacteria > Patescibacteriota > Minisyncoccia > UBA6257 > GWB1-50-10 > JAKAHD01. The sequence goes on from JAJYXD010000010.1 coordinate 1,268, forward strand.
ACAAATATCCTCTCGAACGGATGGATACCGAAAAAAGTATCCACTTCGGTCGTGAGATTCACGCGAAAGCCGCGGATATTGTCGTATATAAAAAAGACAAGATCACCCCATTTATAATTGTCGAGGTGAAAAGTCCCACGGAGAAGAAGGGAATAGATCAGTTGAAAACGTATTTGAATGCAGAGGGTGCGGAGATAGGATTCTGGTCCAACGGCATGAGTCATGTCATTCTCTATCGCCCTTATCCGAAAGAATTTGACGATACGCTTCCCGATCTGCCATCGGCGGATCAGACGATCGACGATCTTCTCGAAGCGAAGAAAACGTACTATGAATACACCACTACGAAGGAGAGCTTGAAGGATATTATCGAGACGATGGAGGAATTGGTGCTCGCGAACGCGGGGGTGGACGTATTTACCGAGGTCTTTAAGCTCATCTATGCGAAGCTCTATGACGAACAGGAGGCAAAAATAAACCGGGCTGATCACGAGGTGTACTTCAGAAAATACCGGGACCCCGCAAAAACCTACGCAGTGATTAACGAGCTTTTCAAAAAAGCGATCGAAAAATGGCCCGGAACCTTTTACAAGCAGGAAAACATCAATCTTTCGCAAGAACACCTTTCCGTGGTGGTCGGCGAGCTTGAGCGGGCGCGCCTTTTTGGTTCCGATCTCTCTATTATCGATGAGGCCTTCGAGTATCTGATTCCCGAGGTTGCAAAAGGAAAGAAGGGGCAGTATTTCACCCCTCGTCATGTTATCGCGATGGCCGTAAAAATGCTGAACCCGAGACGGGATGAATATGTGATAGATCCTGCGGCGGGTTCCGGCGGGTTCCTCATCAGCGCGATGTACTGGGTAAGAGATAACTATCTGAATAGCTCCGATGAGGCGATGAAGGAATATGCGAAGGAATACATCTGGGGAATCGATTTTGCGGAAGAAATTTCGAAAACATCCCGCGCCTTAATGCTCATTGCGGGCGACGGCCGCTCGCACATGTTCAAATTGAACTCGCTCGATCCGCGCGAGTGGCAAGGCGAGGACGGTCAGCTGCTCGACGCGCGTGCGAAGCTTAAGACGCGGCTTGCGGAGTTCGATAATCCCGCCGACAATTCGGAAAATCAGAAGACATTCCGTTACTTCAATTTTGATGTGCTACTCACCAATCCGCCGTTCGCCGGTGAAATAAAGGATCAGGGGATCTTGCGCCAGTACTTCTTCGGCAAGAAAAAAGGGAAACTGGTAAACAAAGTGGAGCGTCATATTCTCTTTATCGAGCGTACGCTCGATATGCTCCGTCCCGGCGGACGGATGGCGGCCGTCTTGCCGCAGGGAGTGCTCAACAACACGAATATGGAATATGTCCGCGAATATCTCCTCGATAAAGCGCAGATTCTTGCGGTTGTGGGACTTCACGGGAATACCTTCAAGCCACATACCGGTACGAAAACCAGCGTCCTGTTTTTGAAGAAGTGGGAGAAGGACGAAAAACCGTTGCCGGATTACCCGATCTTTATGGCGGTTTCCAAAAAGGCGGGGAAGGACAACTCGGGGGATTATGTCTATAGAAAAGATAGAAACGGAAATTACGTTCACGATGCGAAAGGCCGCAAGGTTCTCGACCACGACCTCGACGAGATCGCGGACGAGTTTGTGAAGTTTGCGAAGGAGCAGAAATTGGATTTTTAAAATTAAGCTTATGAGCTCGTTCTCTTATAAAAATGGGAAAATAATCTCCGATACCCCTTGCCCTCATTGCAATAAACAATCTACTTATGAGGAAGTATACTCTGAAAACGATTATGTGAAAGAGAAAACTCTTGTTTGGGATGACCTAGGAGTTTATTTACCTTATCAAATAGATTTCTCTATCTACAGATGTGAGTTTTGCGGTCATTTCAGGATACTGGGAGAAAGGATAAGGCAGGGTTATGAGAATCGTACGGTCTTTGAGTATCCTATGTCTGGTTTCCCAGACCTAGAAAGAGAGAAAATAAACAATCAAATAGTTCTTGAGAATCTAGATGAAGGAATGAGGTGTCTGATTGCCAATGCCCCGAAAGGAGCAATTGTGAATTTCCGTCGAGCGCTGCAGGCTGCGGTTTTGGTACTTGGTGGCAAGGGATCAGATTTATGTTCACAGATTGATGACTTATATAAAAAAGAAATTATCAGAGGGAAAACGAAGGAAATTGCTCACAAAGTAAGAGCGTTCGGAAATCTCGGAGCACACCCCTATGAAATCAAATTTGATGATGGAGAGAGCTTTAATGAATTGACACTAGACGATGCTGTTCAAGCTGCAAAAATGCTTCTTTTGTTTCTTGAGGATGCTTTTATCTTCACTTCTGGTCTAGACGAAGTGGATAAACGACTTGATGGACTTAATGCATAGTCCAAATCTCAACTCATGGTTTGTTCAATAATCCAAAAATCTCAACTTGAAGGCGCAAGGCGACTGGATGCGGAATATTATCAGCCAGAGTATCTGAAAGTCCGCAGGTTATTAGAAAATGCTTTAAAGTTGATTGATGTGTCAAAAAAAATAACTGATTTTGGTGCATATTCGCAGACAAATTTTGTAGAATATTCAGATTCCGGCGTTAGGTTTTTACGGAATCAGGACGTCGGAGATTTTTTTCTCGAAGATAGTGATTGTATCTTCATCCCGGAGGATACATATAAGAGATTGACCCTAAAACTTGAAGAATATGACATAGTTACACCTCGTGTCGGAACCCTGGGTAATGCAGCTGTTGTTTTTAAAAACCAACTACCCGCAACCGCAAATCAAAATCTTGCCCAGATCAAACCTGATCAGAAAAAAATTAATCCACTGTATTTAGCAGTGTTTTTAAGTAGCAGATTTGGCCGTTTGCAGTTTGATTGGCTTGCTACAGGAAATGTACAACCGTGGCTTAATCTTTCACAAATAGTATCAATAAAAGTGTATGTGCCAAATTTTGAAATTCAAGAAAGGGTTGCCGATCTTGCTATTAGATCACTGGATTTTTATGAAGAATCAAAATCTCTTTACTCCCAAGCCGAGAATCTGCTTTTGGAGGAACTTGGATTGAAGGATTTTGAAGCCGACGAAGACTTGTGTAGTATCGTCAATTTTTCCGATGTGAAATCCGCCCATCGTATGGACGCGGAGTATTTTCAATCCGAATGGGGACGCATAAAGGGAAAAATCAGCAAGGCGAAAATAGAGAAGCTTGGCAATCTAGTTTCTCTGCAAAAAGGTTTTGAGCCGGGAAGCGAAGCATATCAGGAAGGAGGAAAACTTTTTATTCGCGTGAGTAGCATTTCAAAACACGAGGTTCTCGATAAAGATCAAAAGTACATAGGCGAAAAACTTTACAAAGAACTCAAAAAAGATTATGAGCCGAAGTCTGGTGAAATTTTGCTTACCAAAGATGCTACACCCGGTGTCGCGTATGTTGTAAAAGAACCGCTTGAAGGGATAATTTCGGGCGGTGTTTTGCGATTGAGAGCCAAGGAAACAACTAACACCGAATATGTCGCGCTCTGTATAAATTCCATTGCCGGCCAGGCGCAGGTGCAGCGCGACGCGGGCGGCTCCATTATTGCTCACTGGAAAACGCAACGAATTAAAGAAATGCTGATTCCAATTTTCCCAAAATCTACCCAAGAAAAAATCGCCGAGCTCGTCAAAAAGTCCCACGAAGCTCGCAAAAAATCAAGAGAGCTTCTTGAAGAGGCAAAATGAGGAAAAAGAAAAAACAAAATACCCTCTTCGATAATCCGGAGGAGGAACGAAAAGAAGAAACTTCGAAGTCCGTTTTTTCGGTGGGGGAGTTTCTCGACTACATTAACGAGATTTTCAAGCGCGAGGAGTACGCCGTGTTGGGAGAAATCTCCGAGTTCAAAACCCATCCCTCGGGCGTTTACTTCTCGCTCCAGGATAACGAAAACGAGGGAATACTGAACTGCTATATGAATCCATACGCCTATCGGATGCTTGGTATTACACTCGATGACGGAATGGTAATCAAGGCGATCGGGGTGCCGAGCGTATACAAGCCGAAAGGCAGATTGAGTTTCGTCGTAAGGACGATCGAACTTCAAGGCGAAGGATCACTCAAGAAAGCGTATGAGCTTCTGAAGAAAAAATTGGAAGAAGAAGGACTTTTCCGAAGGAAACGCCCCATCCCGGAATGTATACGGGAGATCGGCATCATCACCTCGAAGACGGGGGCGGTGATCGACGACTTCAGAAAAAATCTGAAACCGCTCGGAATGCGGCTTCATCTTTTCGATGTGCGGGTCGAGGGGTCTTCCGCGCCGCGGAACATCATGAAAGGGATCAAGTGGTTTAACACAAAAATGCCCGGATGCGACGTGATTGTCTTGATTCGCGGTGGGGGAAGCCTGGAAGATCTCCAGCCGTTCAATAACGAACTCGTGGCGCGGGAGATATTCGCATCTTCCATTCCCGTGATTGCGGGCATAGGCCATGATCGCGACGTGCCGATCGCGAGCTTGGCATCGGACGTGATGACCTCGACTCCTTCCTTTGCCGCGATGACCGTGAACGGATCTTGGGACGGGCTCGTCCTGGGACTTCCGAATCTCGAGCGGCAGCTCGTCGATTTCTTCGGGCAAACGCTCAACGAATCGAAATCGCGTGTAGTGGGATATACCGATCGCCTTCTGGAAAAAATTCCCCGTCTTATCATGAGGTATAGAGTCGTCGCGGACAGGATGTTGAATGCTTTTTCGGTCCGAGTTCAGGAAATGAACGAATTTTTGAAACATGCGGCCCAGTATCTCGCCGCAGTCGATCCGGAGAGGAATTTGCGTCTCGGATATAGTATTATTTTCAATGAAAAGGGAAGAGTAGTGCGCGATGCGGCCGATACGAGCGAGGGACAGCCGATTACGGCACGGCTCCATAAGGGTTCGCTCAAGGCACGGGTCGAGAAAACGGAACGAAGCATATAACAACGCAAATGGAAAAAACAAAAAGAGAAAAAGAGAAAAAAAGGATATCGGTGCGGAACTCGGGAAACTCGAGAAGATTGTTCAGTGGTTCGAGTCGCAGGATCAGGTTGACGTTGAGGAAGGACTTTCGAAGGTGAGAGAAGGGGCGGAGCTTATCAAAGACCTGAAACGGAAGATAAAAAACGTTGAGAACGAATTCGAAGAGATAAAGAAAGATCTTTCGGATGACACCGAATAACGAATCACGCGGAGCGCTTCGGGGACTTGCTTCGAAAGAGGCCGCCGATCGGTTGCGCAAATTCGGAGAGAATACCATCGCAAGGAAGAAGCGGTTCAGGCCGCTTATCGCATTTTTCCGGAAGTTCGAAAGCCCTCTTCTTCTGCTTCTTATCGGCACTTCCGTTATCTCGTTTTTCGTCGGCGAACGCACGAATGCGGTAATCATCATCGTAATGGTATGCGTGTCCGCCGTACTTGATTTCGCCAACAGTTACAAGTCGGAAAAGACCGTACTGAAACTTCTCGAGAAGGTTACCACCACCGCGACCGTACTACGGGACGGACAAAAGCAAGAAATCGATCAAAAAGAAATCGTTCCCGGCGATATCGTACTGCTCTCCGCCGGCGACGCGGTTCCCGCCGATGCGCGCGTACTGGAAACGAAGGATTGTTTCGTGAACCAGGCGGCGCTTACGGGCGAATCGTTTCCCGTTCCGAAATACGGGGAACAAGGAGCGAATCGTGACGGTGAAGCGCCGACGGAGCGGCCGGATTTCGTGTGTATGGGTACGAGCGTGGTGACGGGATATGCCACAATCGAAGTGATGCAGACCGGCTTTTCGACGGAGTTCGGAAAGATCGCCGCGCATATTTCGGTCGAGACGCTTCCTACCGACTTCGAAAAGGGGATAAAGACCTTCAGTGTATTCATTATGCGGCTCACGTTCGTGATGGTGGGATTCGTATTCCTGGCCAATGCGCTTCTGGGGCACGGCATGTTCGATTCGTTCGTATTCGCGATTGCGATCGCGATCGGTCTCACGCCGGAACTGCTCCCGGTTATTATGTCGGTGTCCTTAAGTCGCGGATCGCTTGAGATGGCGAAGAAAAACGTCGTGGTAAAAAATCTTTCTTCGATCGAGAGTTTCGGGAGCATGAACGTGCTCTGTACCGATAAGACGGGGACGCTCACCGAAGACAGAATCACCCTTGTAAAATATGTGGACTGTTTCGGGAATGCCGCGGAAGACGTATTTACCCGTGCCTTCATAAGCAGTTTCTTCCACACGGGCATCAAGAGTCCTCTCGATAAAGCGATTCGGGAACATAAGACGATTGAGACCAGCGCGTACGAAAAAATCGACGAGGTGCCGTTCGACTTTGAACGGAAACGCGATTCGATTATCTATAAAAAAGAAGGGATGTACACGCTTATCACGAAAGGAGCGCCGGAAGACATTCTTTCCATCGCAACCGACTTCGATGATCGGGGTACGAAGAAAACGTTTACCGCCGCGGCGAAGAGCGCGGCACTCGCCGAGTTCGAAAAGTTAAGCGGCGAGGGATTCAGGGTGCTTGCGGTCGCCGAGAAAGGGGTCCCGGAGAAGAAAGAGTATACGAAGGAGGATGAGGCGGGCATGAATTTCCTCGGTTTCATGGCGTTCTACGATCCGCCGAAGGGCACGGCTTTGTCGGCAATCAAAGATCTGGAGGATCTGGGCATTGAAGTAAAAATTTTAACGGGCGACAACGAAATTCTTACCGAGAAGATCTGCCGCGAGATCAACTTACCGGTCAAGCGAACGCTTAAAGGGTCGGAGATCGTAAAGATGAATGACGAGGAACTTCTGGTAAGGGCGCGGACGACGACGATCTTCGCGCGCATTACTCCGGACGAGAAAGAACGTATTATTCTCACCCTGAAGAAAGCGGGGTATTCCGTAGGGTATTTGGGGGACGGCATCAATGATGCCCCCGCCTTGAAGGCCGCCGACGTGGGACTCTCGGTTAATAATGCCGTCGACGTGGCGAAAGAAACGGCAGATATCATTCTTCTCGAAAAAAGCCTGCGGGTGCTGCACGACGGCATCACGGAAGGCAGAAAGACCTTCGCGAACACGATGAAATACATCATGATGGGATTGAGTTCCAATTTCGGGAATATGTTTTCGATGATGGGCGCTTCGCTCATTCTCCCGTTTCTTCCGATGCTGCCGCCGCAGATACTTTTAAACAACTTTCTTTACGATACTTCCCAGCTTACGCTCGCGACGGATGCGGTGGATAAAAACCTCGTGAAGAAACCCCCGCGATGGGATATCAAGTTCGTGAAGAAGTTTATGATCGTCTTCGGACCGATAAGTTCCGTTTTCGATTTTGCTACGTTCGGCCTCCTGCTTCTCGTGTTCCGTCTTTCGGAGTCGCAGTTTCAGACGGGATGGTTCATCGAATCGCTTGCGACGCAGGTATTCGTAATCTACGTCATACGGACGCGGCTCGTTCCTTTTCTAGAGAGCAGGCCGAGTAAGCCGCTCTTTCTGAATACGATCTTCGCCGTGGCGGTAGGGTGGCTTATCCCGTTCATCGGACTGGGCGCGTTCTTTGCGTTTACGCCGCTGCCGCTCCCGGTGCTTCTCGGTATCGCGGGAATCGTGATCGTGTACCTCGCCGTAACGGAAGTGATATAACGGAAATTTTTTGCTAGAATGTCTGCATGATATTTCAGA
>JAJYXD010000047.1 GCA_021791135.1 bacterium
AACGTAAACAAGGTTGAAACCGCCGTGCGCATCGTCCATCTTCCAACGGGTCTCTCCACCGCTTCGCAGTCGGAACGTTCGCAGTCGAGCAATAAGGAAAAAGCGCTTATGCTTCTCAAGGCGAAGCTCATTCACGCGATGGAAGAGCGTCACGAAAAAGAGCTTGCGAATCTGAAAACGAGAGTCGAACCGGAATGGGGACACGAGATACGTTCCTATGTGCTGCATCCCTACAAACAGGTAAAAGATCACAGGACGGGAAAGAAAATATCGAAAGTGGAGGGTGTATTAGATGGGGATTTGGATCTTCTAAATGAAAGATAGCTTTGCTTTGTTGCACCGCGTTCCTCCTCAGCTCGGGCGCTCCGGGCCGCTTGGCCAAGTCTTACCCTCGTTCGGAGGAACGCCGTGCAACATGTGATCACCTAGCTTTATTGAGTGGAAAAAACATTTGTGCTATCTTTAGAAAAAGACATGAAGAGTGTCTTTTAAACTTTGATGATAATTTTTCAGAACGTCTCCAAGAACTACAACCACAACTCGGTTGCGCTCGATAAGGTAAGCTTCAAGATTCAGCCGAACGAGTTCGTCACCTTCGTAGGACGATCGGGAGCGGGGAAATCGACCGTAGTAAAGCTCCTTATCGGCGAGGAGAAGCCCTCCAAGGGGCAGATCTTTTTCGGTTCGTACGAGGTGAACAAGTTGAAGTCCTCGGAACTTCCGGAGTTCAGAAGGCATATCGGGGTCATTTTTCAGGACTTCCGCTTGCTTACCAAAAAGACGGCGTTCGAGAACGTCGCCTTTGCGTTAGAGGTGGAGGGGCGGCTTCAAAGCGAGATTAACGAACTCGTGCCGCAGGTTCTGGATATGGTAGGATTGAAGGATAAGATGTTTAATTTTCCCGCGGAGCTTTCGGGTGGCGAGAAACAGCGCGTTGCGATCGCGCGCGCGATGATCAACCAGCCGGACGTTTTGATCGCCGACGAGCCGACCGGAAATCTTGATCCGTTCAATACGTGGGAAGTCATCAAGCTTTTGAAGAAAATCAACGAGTTGGGGAGCACGGTGATTCTCGCGACCCACGACAAGGAGATCGTGAACACGCTTGGGGAACGGGTGGTTACGCTCGAGGACGGTCGCGTGATCAAAGACGAAGCGCACGGACGCTTCCTCATTGACTAACACATCAATGGTAACGTTATTTCGAATTCTAAAATACGGATGGCAGAGTTTCCTTCGAAACGGCTGGCTTTCCGTTTCGACGATCGGCATCATGATTCTCGCGCTTCTGGTATTCGAGGGACTGATTCTCTTTAACGTGATGAGTAAGGGCGCCGTGCAGGCGATTCAGGAGAAGGTGGACATCAGCGTGTACTTCAAGAGCAACGTGTCCGAGGATACTGTTTTAAATCTGAAGAAATCACTCGAAGGATTGGATGAGGTGAAGTACGTCGAGTATATCTCGAAAGATCAGGCGCTCGCCAACTTCAAGACGCGCCATGCGGATGAAAGCACCATCACCCAGACGCTCGAAGAGTTGGATACCAATCCGCTTCTCGCTTCTCTGAACGTAAAAGCGAAAGATCTTCATCATTACGACTCGATCGCGAGTTATCTGGAAAAACCCGACTTCAGCGACAGCATAGAAAAAATTACCTATGCCCAGAATCAGGTGGTGATCGATCGTCTTACGTCCTTAATCGACAATTTCCAGCGCGGCGGCTTCGTGCTCACGATCTTCCTTGCGTTCCTCGCGGTCATGGTGACGTTCAATACCATCCGCCTCGCCATCTTCTCGAACCGGGAGCAGATCGGCGTGATGCGGCTCGTAGGCGCCTCAAATAACTTCATTCGGGGTCCGTACGTCATTGAGGGGATTTTGTACGGCGCGATCGCCGCGATCGTGGCGTTTCTCGTGTTCATTCCGCTTATCGGTTTCATGTCGCCCCATGTTGCGAATTTCGTGCCGGAGGTGGACCTGGGAGGATACTTCAGCACGAACTTCGTATCGCTTTTCATCTACCAGGTGCTTTTCGGCATCGTCTTGGGGATCGTATCGAGCGTAGTGGCCACGCGGCATTATTTGAACGCCTGACGTGATATACGGCTTCTGGAAACAACTGAAGAAGCCGATCTTCGCATTGGCTCCTATGGCGGACGTCACGGACGCCGCTTTTCGTTTTATCATCGCGAAGTACGGTAAGCCGGACGTAATGTGGACGGAGTTTGTCTCCGCGGACGGTTTATGCTCCGAGGGTAGGGAAGCGCTACTCCACAATCTCCGGTTCGACGAGTCGGAGCGTCCGATCGTCGCGCAATTTTTCGGTGCGACGCCGGAACACTTCTATCGATGCGCGATGCTCGCCCAAGAACTCGGATTCGACGGGATCGACGTCAATATGGGATGTCCCGAGAAGAATGTCGTGAAGCAGGGAGCCGGGGCGGCGCTCATGAAAAACCCCGCACTTGCGGGACGGATTATCGAGGAAACAAAGCGAGGCGCAGGCCCGCTTCCCGTTTCGGTGAAGACCCGCATCGGGTTCAATATAAAAGAGGAATCGTCATGGATCCCGGTACTTCTTGAGGCGGAACCCGCGTGTATCATCGTTCACGGCAGAACGAAAAAAGAAATGTCACTCCCGCCTGCCGACTGGGAGGCGATCGGCCGTGTGGCGGAACTCGCGAAACGTTTCGGTTCTTCTTCGGAGAAGACATTGATTTTGGGGAACGGAGATGTGACCGATCTGAAGGACGCCGCGGAAAAGGCCGCACGTTATGAATTGGACGGAGTGATGATCGGGAGAGGCATTTTCGGAAACCCGTGGCTCTTCGCCGGTTTGTCTCCTTCCATAGAAGAGAAACTCCGCGTGATGGTTGAGCACACGTTGCTCTTCGAGAAACTTTTCAAGGACATCAAGTCGTTTGATGTCATGAAGAAACACTACAAGGCGTATGTGAACGGATTCCGCGGAGCGAAAGAATTAAGAGCACGACTTATGGAAGCAGAGAATGCTGAAGAGGTAGAAAATATAGTGGAAAATTTCGAACGGAGATAATCTTCTTTCCCTCACAAGTTCCTTTCTCCCCTCGTCAGCACAAAGCTCCGCTCGGGCAACTCCTCCTCGCTCATCCTCGGAAATAGAGGGTTTGCACAACTCAACCTCCGCTTCGCTTCGGGATTCGTACAGTGTGCAACTCCCTCATTTCCTTCGTCTTCACTCATGGAGTTGCTTCCTCGCTTCGCTATGCTTCCTCGGGGAGGAAGGAACTGTGAGGAAACAAAGGGAGAAGGTTTATTAAGTCAAATTCAAATGACTTCGATAGACTACCTCGAATGCATGGGAACCAACCTCCTTCTCGATGAAGCATTGCAAAGCGAGAGCATGCCTTCCCGAGCAAGAACGACGCACACGAGAACTCACGCGCTGTTCGAGTCCCGTAAGGTCGAGTTTGCGTGAGTTCCGCGTGTGCAAGGACGCGCGAGGATGAAGGCATTCGAGCGGAGCATTCTGCTGAAACGAGAAGGAGGTTGGTTCCCATGAGTAATATCTGATGTTTCGTGAATGAGAGGAAGAGAGAAATGTACATTGTGATTGTCGGGGGATTTTTGTTTCTCACGGTGAAAAACAGCATAGGGATTATTCCTCCGAATCCTCACGATTCGACGGCACAGTTGTCGGAGAAGGCGGGAAACAAAAAACCGATCGATATTGAACCGCAGAAACCGCTTCCTAACCCCCGTCCGTAATTCGTGCGGCCTATCTCACAAGCTGGTCGGGAGGAAATAAAAATAAAATTCAGTACGTGCTTGAACTCGCGCGCGAGGGGGCCATTAATGCGGTTGTCGTCGATATTAAAGATTACTCCGGTTACCTTTCGTATGAAGCGGCGGACCCCGAAGTCACAAAATACCGCACCTTCGAAAACAGGATCCCGAGAGTCAATATGCTTCTCAAAACACTCCACGATGCGGGGATATACGTAATAGGAAGAGTAACCGTGTTCCAAGATCCCGTATTCGCGAAAGTGCGTCCCGATCTTGCGATACACGATCTCACGAAGATAAACTCGACCTCGTCCGAATCGTTCGGGTCCGCCGATTCGCTTTGGCAGGACGAGAAAAAGTTGAACTGGATGGATCCCGCGGCAAAAGGCGTATGGGAGTACAACGCGGCGATTGCCCGAGACGCGGCGGCGCGCGGGTTCGACGAGGTGAACTTCGATTATGTCAGATTTCCTTCGGGAGGAAATCTCGATGCCGCAATCTTCCCGTTCTGGGATCAGAACACCGCCCGATATGGGATGTTGAGAAACTTCTTCAAATATCTGAGGAATAGGTTGCCGAACGTGAAGCTGTCCGCCGATCTCTTCGGGTTTGCGGCGATCAGGAAAGACGATCTCGGAATCGGACAGAGGATTGAAGACGCGTTTCCGTACTTCGACTATCTCGCGCCGATGGTATACCCGTCCCACTACGACCCGGGATTCAATGGGTTTGCGAATCCGGCCGCGCATCCGTATAAAGTGATCACCTATTCTCTGAAAGAAATGGATGCACGTCGTGCCGCGCTCCTTTCCGCAACAAGCACCGAGTCTTCCGGATCGATTGCGAAGATCAGACCTTGGCTTCAGGACTTCGATCTGAACGGCGTGCCCTACGATGCGGCGATGATAGGGAGGGAGATTCAAGCGACGAAGGACTCGCTTCCGAACGATTACGCCGGTTTCATGCTCTGGAGCCCGACAAACGTATATACGAAGGATGCGCTCTTGACGAATAAGTAGTTTTCAGTTATAGTGTTGGCTGAAATTTTCAATAATTTTTTAATTTAGAGAGGTGGGCTTTGGAAAAAAGTGAATTTTCTGCGTGGGAAGGGATTTTGCGATCAGCGCTTGATGGTTTTAGAAGTGCCTTTCAAGAACTCTTCAGTTTTATTTCTCTTCTGGACGGAAACTGGAACGAATTAGCAGGAGAAGAAAAGAAAGATCTCTTGCAAAAAGCTTCTATTTCGTCAGGAAAGATACAGATTCTGTTTGATAGGTCTGTTTCGGACCGAACAAGTTTACCCGAATTGTGGGGAAAGATTTTTCGGGCGATGCTCCACGACTTAAGAAGCCCTCTCCAAGGTCTTTTCGGTTGTATTTCTATTCTAAAGGAAGATTGGAATGAGTTGGGGGAGGAAGAAAAGAAAGATCTTGTACAGAATCTTTCTGTCTCGTCTAGAAATATGTTGGCCATCTTCCAAGAATTTTCCGAAGGAGGGGATTGGTTAACTAGCAAGAAAGATCCAGAGATTATTGATTTAGTCTCAACCATCAATGATGTGGTAAAACATCTGGGAAGCGAAGCTGAAAGAAAGAAAGTCACAGTAAACGTATGTCCTTTTGATGTTGAACGTTCGTTCGTGTTCTATAAGTGGATGCTCTTGTTTGCGATTAGAAATATTATCGCAAACGCGATCAAATTTACTGATACTGGAGGGACGGTTAAAATATGTGTGACAAAGCCGAACGGGAATACTAGAATATCGATATTCGACTCAGGGGTTGGTATGTCTCCTGAGAGAGTGAAGGAGCTTTTCTCCCCAGTAAAAAGCATGGCCGATACTGAAGGGAAAATAGGGAGTGGAATCGGACTGTCTCTTGTCAAATTTTTTCTTGGGGAATACGGAGGATCAATTTCAGTGGAAAGTATCGAAGGGAAAGGAACTTCTTTTTTCCTTAATTTCCCCAAGTGCCAAACCCTCTAAATTTCTTTTATCGGAAACGCCGTCTCGAACATCGAACGGCGTTTCAAATTTTTCTATTTCTTCTTTTGTATCTCGTTCAGAATCTTTTTCACTTTTTCCAAACTCTTGTCGTCATAGATGGAAATCGGAATAGGGGAAAGTTTCAACTTTTTCAAAACACTTATCTTCTTTCTCAACTCCTTCTCGTCTACCATGTCCGTTTTGGCGAGAAACATATACTCCTTCTTTTTCACAAGCGCCGCATTGTACTTTTTGAGCTCGTTTCTCACCGTTTTATAATCCTCCAACGGGTGCTCCGACTCGGCGGAGACGAGGTGAAAAAGGATTTTGGTGCGCTCAATATGGCGCAGGAATTTAATGCCGAGCCCCTTACCGCCGGATGCCCCCTCGATAAGGCCTGGAATGTCCGCAAGGATGAGTTCGTAATATGTACCGAGGTTCGGTTCGAGCGTCGTGAACTGATAGTTCGCGACCTTCGCTTTTGCCCTTGTGAGTTCATTCAATAGGCTCGATTTTCCCACATTTGGAAGACCGATCAACCCCACGTCCGCGATCATCTTAAGTTCAAGGTGCACGGTGAAACGCTCTCCCGGCGTACCTTCCTGAAACTCGGTGGGACTCGTGTTGATTGGGGATCGAAAATGAAAGTTTCCTTTTCCTCCGTGTCCGCCCTTCGCAATCAGAACTTGTTCGCCGATCTTCGTGATCTCGATATTCGTTCCGCTCGTCAAGTTACGGAGTACTGTTCCCACCGGAACTTTAAATATAAGATCCTTTCCCGTAACCCCATCGCGGAACTGCGATCGTCCGTCCTCTCCGTTTTCCGCACGGAGTTCTTTTTTGAATTTAAACTGATTCAGGATGCTTAAGTCGGATACGCCTTCGGCGTAGACGCTTCCTCCCTTACCCCCATGTGCGCCGGCCGGCCCTTTGGCGCCGAGGTTCTTATCGAACGCAACCGCACCTTTTCCCCCGTTTCCCGCCATTACTTCTATTGTGACGTCGTCGATGAGCATATAAAGGAATTGTAGTTGATTTGCCTTTTTATAGGAACGTGGCTTAATTAGACGTATGGCTTGTCCCGTTAGAAATAGCCCGCCCCTTAGGCCGCTTCGCGGCGCGCTTGCTCTGGGATTTGCTACTGAAATGTGTATGGAAAAATTTTTGGCAAAAAGTCGAGTTATCATAAAATGCGCGCGGGCGTGATTTCTAACGGGATGAAAAAGTTCGGCGTACTCCCGTCGCAGATGATACGGGAAATAATGGAAGCGGGTTTTGTAAAAGGCGGAAATTCCGCGAATATAAATCCCGGATCCCTCGATCTCTCGCTTTCCGGCGAGATCTATCGCGTAGAAGGTATTTTTCTTCCCCAGCCGGGAGAGAAGGTCCGGGAGCTTCTTGAGAAAGTTGATCATTCGCCGCACTCTTTCGAAGACGCGCTTCAGAGAGACGTCACATACCTTGCGCGCCTGAACGAAGCGTTCGCGCTTCCTGCTCAAGTGTACGGGTATTGTAATCCCAAGAGTTCGACGGGGAGGAATGACGTTCATGTGCGTGTCTTGGCGGATGGCGTTTCCCGGTATGATATGGTGCCCGAAGGATATCATGGTGAGCTCTGGCTTGCCGTACAGCCGAATTCATACCCGATACGGGTTAGCGAAGGAGTGACGCTGGTGCAGCTGCGTTTTTTTAATCACGACACCAGATTAAGCGAACTTGAGCTTGAGGTGGTGATGCGGAAGGACAACCTTCTCTTCGATTCGCACGGAGAGTCGATCTCGTATGATCGGCTCAAAATAAAAGACGGAGATGGTTCGATTATTCTCCGCCTCGATATCGAACGTGATCCGATAGGGTATGTATGTTTCGGTGCGGACGAGACGGTTGATTTCTCGAAACTGCATTTTTACAGGCCGGATGCGTTTTTCAAAAAAGTGGAACGCGAAGGTGATTTTATAAGGTTGAAGAAAGGGGGGTTTTACATCCTTTCTTCGAAGGAAGCGGTGAGAATTCCTCCGCATCTTGCCTGTGAGATGGTGCCGATGGACGAGCGGAGCGGAGAGTTCCGATCCCATTACGCGGGCTTTATCGATCCCGGGTGGGGATGCGGAAAAGAAGGAGGGGGGAAGGGAAGATCACTTACGCTTGAGGTGCGCCCCTTTGAAGACATGATCGTGCGTGAACGGCAGGTAATCGCGAAGATCAAGTTCGAACGCATGATGGAAGTACCCGATATGCTTTATGATGCGTCAGGGAGATCGAATTACTCCGTGCAATCGGGGGCGCGTCTCTCGAAGCATTTTATTTCCTCGTAAATTTATCTTTTTAATCTTATGAGAGGAACGTGATGATTATGGGAGATCTCGACAATACGAATCCGCTTTGGACCGCGAAAAAGGAGATTGTAATGCGTGATGGTATGGGTTGGAAAGTGCAGTCTGAAGACGTCGTTCCCGTGAAGATAGTGTGGCAGTAGGGGAGGAGAGAACCATCTTCCTTCTCGCGTGCCGAATATTTCACTCGCAATAATTTTCGTTCGCTCATCCTTGGAAATGAACGGAATTGAAGGAACTCACCCGTCTTACGAAAGACGGGTTCAGACACCTTCAATTCCTATTTCCTGCGTCTTTGCTCAAAAATTATAGTGTTCGTTCCATAAGGCACGCTCGGAGGAAGAAAATTCTCTTATTGGGAAGTTTGGAAGGGTATTCCTAGTCAATTGGCGCAAAGGTAAGCGACTTTTTGAGATAGTTCCGGGGATTTTCGAAGAGTTCCGGTGAGGAAAATCTGACGGCAAATTCCCTCACGTACTCCGG
>JAJYXD010000009.1 GCA_021791135.1 bacterium
TCGAAGACGCGATCATTTTGTCCGAACGCGTCGCGCGCGAGGATCTCTTCACCTCCATTTATATAGAAACGTTCGCGTGCCTGGTACGCGATACGAAACTCGGTGCGGAAATTACGACACCCGATATTCCGAACGTTGCGGAAGATAAATTAAGAAACCTTGATGCGGAAGGTATCGTGCGCATCGGCGCCGAGGTGAGAGCGAACGATATTCTCGTCGGGAAGATTTCTCCGAAAGGCGAGTCGGAACTTACCTCGGAGGAACGCTTGCTCCGCGCGATCTTCGGAGAAAAAGCGCGGGATGTGAAAGATTCTTCGCTTACGCTTCCTCACGGAAAACAGGGAAGAATAATCGGCATCAAGGTCTTCTCCCGCGATAAGGGAGACAAGCTCGAGCCGGGCATTATTAAGAAAATTCAGATTGAAGTTGCGCAGCTTAGGAAGGTAAGCGCGGGCGACAAGCTTGCCGGACGATACGGCAACAAGGGCGTTATCTCTCAAGTGAGAAAGATGGAAGACATGCCGTATCTCGAAGACGGTACGCCGGTTGATATCGTGTTGAATCCGCTCGGTGTGGCTTCGCGTATGAACTTGGGGCAGATCTTGGAAACGCACCTCGGCCTTGCGGCGAAAAAGCTCGGCTATCGCGCCGTGGTACCAAGCTTCGTGGGAGCGGGGGAAGAGGAAATCGAAAAAGAGCTCGTCGCCGCCGGAGTCAGCGAGACCGGGAAGATGGACGTCTATAACGGCCTTACCGGGCAGAAGTTCAAGGATCCGGTGACGGTCGGCTATATGTATATCATGAAACTGAGCCATCTCGTGGAAGATAAGATGCACGTGCGATCGACCGGCCCCTACTCCTTGATTACCCAGCAGCCGTTGGGCGGAAAAGCCCAGCTCGGCGGTCAGCGATTCGGAGAGATGGAAGTGTGGGCGCTTGAAGGATACGGAGCCGCGCATACGCTTCAGGAGATGCTTACCATCAAATCGGACGACGTGATGGGACGATCGGCGGCATTCGAGTCGATCATCCGCGGACAGGAAATCAGAAAACCGAATATTCCCGCCTCGTTCAACGTATTGGTGAGCGAGCTTAAATCACTCGGTCTCAATGTGACCTACGAGTATGAAAAGGGTCGCGAAGACGGTTTCGGAGAAACCGAACAGTCGGAAGAATAAATTACCACACCTTTATGAACAACATGGAATTAAAATCGATCTCGATACGTCTCGCATCTCCCGATGAAATACTCTCGTGGTCCAAGGGCGAGGTAACGAAGCCGGAAACGCTGAACTATCGGACCCAGCGGCCGGAAAAAGACGGACTCTTCTCGAAACGGATTTTCGGTCCTACGAAGGATTACGAATGTTATTGCGGGAAGTATAAAAAGATTCGTTATAAGGGCGTTACGTGCGAAAAGTGCGGCGTCGAAGTTACCCGCGCGGCGGTTCGCCGGGAGCGAATGGGACACATCACGCTTGCGGCGCCGGTCGCACATGTGTGGTTTCTGAAAACAGTTCCTTCGCGATTGAGCTTGATGCTCAACATCTCGGTTCCCAAACTCGAGAAGGTTATCTACTACGCCGCCTACATCGTGACGTCAGTCGATGAAGAAAACAAGAAACGCGCCCTCTCGGGGCTCGATCAGGAATATAAATCCCTGCGTGCGGAGAAGGGGATGGATGAGAAGGAACTCAAGGAGCGGCAGGAAGAGATGAAACAAATCATCGCGCTTTTGAAGCCGGGTCTTATCCTGACCCAGGATGAGTACTATCGTCTCGCGGAACGTTTCGGCGACGTGTTCGAGGCCGCGCAGGGTGCGGGAGCGCTTCGCGCGATCTTGGAAACAATCGATCTTAAAGCGACCGCGAAGACGCTCGAAAAGGATCTCGAAAGAGTGCAGGATGCGAATCGGCAGAAACGGCTTTTGCTTCGGCTCCGGCTTGTGCGTTCGATGATGCGCGCGAACGTGCGTCCCGAGTGGATGATTCAGACCGTACTTCCCGTCCTTCCTCCCGATCTGCGTCCCATGGTTGCTTTGGACGGAGGACATTATGCGACCGCGGACCTGAACGATCTCTACGGCAGGGTTATTAACAGAAACAATCGTCTGAAGAAGCTCATGGAGCTCAAATCTCCCGAGGTGATCATCGTGAACGAAAAGCGCATGCTTCAGGAGGCCGTGGACGCTTTGGTTGATAACACCGCACGCCTCGGAAGCCAGCTTCTTTCTTCGAAGCGCCGGCCGCTTCGGTCTCTTGCCGACATGTTGAAGGGTAAGCAGGGGCGCTTCAGACAGAATCTTCTCGGAAAACGCGTCGATTATTCCGGCCGCTCGGTTATCGTGGTAGGTCCGGAACTCGAACTCAACGAGTGCGGTCTTCCGAAGCATATGGCGCTCGAACTTTTCAGGCCGTTCGTCATCAACAAACTCATCGAACGGAATCTTGCATTTAATATTAAGCAGGCGAATCGTCTTATCGAACAGGGGCCGCCGGAGGTGTGGGCAATTTTGGAAGAAGTGATCGAGCATCGGCGCGTACTTCTGAACCGCGCACCGACGCTCCATCGTCTCGGCATTCAGGCATTCAAGCCGGTCTTGATCGAGGATCTCGCGATTCGAATTCCACCTTTGGTCTGTGCGGCTTTTAACGCCGACTTCGACGGCGATCAGATGGCGGTACATCTTCCGCTTACTACCGAAGCGCAGTTTGAGGCGCAGGAGCTTATGGATGCGGGAAAAAATCTTTTGAAGCCCGCAAACGGGGATCCTATCGTGTCACCCACACAGGACATGGTGCTTGGTGTGTACTTCCTTACGCACATCCGTCCCGGCGTCAAAGGCGAGGGAAGAGTGTTCTCGGGTCCCGAGGAAGCCATGTTCGCATGCGATCTGGGAGTTATCGAATTGAATGCGGCAATCAAGGTGAAGCTGGGCGATGCGATCGTCGATACTTCGTACGGACGCATCATCTTCAATGAAATACTTCCTCCGGAAATCGAGTTCGTAAATACTACACTCGACAAACAGGCGCTTACGCGGCTTGTCACCTCGATCATCGAGAAGCTCGGCATTCGTGAGAGCAGGGCGTATTTGGATAAGATTAAAGATATCGGCTTTTCCTATGCGACGACCTCGTCGACGACATGGGGCATGATGGATACCATCGTGCCGGCGGAGAAGCAGGATATTCTCGTTGCGGCGCGGAAACAGGCGGCGATGGTGGAGACACAGTTCGAAGACGGGCTCCTGACCGATGAGGAACGGAAAAGCAAGATTGTAGCGATTTGGATGAAAGCGCGCGAGGATGTCTCGGTGCTCATCCCGAAGATGGTAGTGGAAGGAAACCCGATCTACTCGATCATTAGTTCAAAGGCCCGCGGTAGCTGGGCGCAGATGATTCAGATGATGGGAATGAAAGGATTGGTGCAGGACACGCAAGGCGAACTCATGGAACATCCGGCGACCTCGTCCTATAAGGAAGGTCTTGGCGTCTTGGAGTATTTCATCACCACGCACGGCGCAAGAAAGGGATCGACCGACACGGCCTTGAAGACCGCTTCAGCGGGATATCTCACGCGCCGTCTTGTCGATGTCGCTCAGGACGTATTTATTAACGAAACCAACTGTAAGGCGAAAGAGGGCATCACCATCGCAAAGAGCGAAGGGGATGCATACGGTTATCGCTTCGCCGAACGGCTTTATTCCCGAGCGGCGCTTGAGGATATCCGTGCCGACAGGAAGATAGTGGTCAAGGCGGATGAGATTATAAGCCGCGAGGCCGCAAAAAAGATACAGGAAGCGGGCATCGAAAGCGTGGTGGTGAGATCGCCCATCACATGCAAGGCGGTTTACGGCGTTTGCAAGGCGTGTTACGGACTCGATCTGGGAAGAAACAGGGAAGTTGATCTTGGAGAAGCGGTAGGAATCATCGCGGCGCAGTCCATCGGTGAACCGGGGACCCAGCTCACGCTCCGTACGTTCCATATCGGCGGCGTTGCGGGCGTCGACATCACGCATGGTCTTCCTCGCGTTGAAGAGGTGTTCGAAGCGCGGCCCCCGAAAGGAAAATCGACCCTGAACAAGGCCGAAGGTATCGTGCATGACATAGAAGAAAAGGGGCTTTCTACCGTAATTCAAATACGTGAAACCGGAGGAAAGAAAGAAACCGCGAAGAAACGTCGCCGTACCTCCAAGGATGCGAACATTGTTGAATATCTCGTGCCGCACGGAGCGAGTATCTACGTGAAGATAGGTGACAAGGTGAAGCGTGGAGATCAGCTCTACGAAGGACCGCTTGATCTGAAGGAAATTCTCGCGTATCGGGGAGTCGATGCGGTCATTCATTATGTCATTAACGAGGTACAGAAGATTTACGTTCCCGAAGGAGCGGTAATCAACGACAAACACATCGAGATTATCGTGCGTCAGATGCTTTCGAGAGTAACGATCAAGCACTCGGGAGACACCGACTTCATGGCGGGGGAGATTGCGGAAAAGCAAAAATTTATCGCGATTAACCGATCGATGAAGCGTACCAAAAAGCAGCCGGCGCGCGCCGTACAAAAAATATTCGGCGTCACGCGGGTAGCGCTCACGACCGAAAGCTTCCTCTCTTCGGCGTCCTTCCAGGAGACCGCGCGCGTCTTGGTTGACGCTTCGACGCAGGGGAAGACTGACGTACTTTACGGCCTTAAAGAGAACGTGATTATCGGAAAACTGATTCCCGTAGGAACGGGATGGCGCGGATTGGCGGAGGACGAGTTTGCGGCGTTCAGAGAAAAATTGACAGGGATGAAAAATGCCGATACTATGAGGGACGAACAAACCCAAGAAGAACAGTAATTATGGAACAATCCGAAGGAGAAAAAAAGAAGATATACGAACTTACCGCGCTTCTTAAAAGCGAGGAAACGGCGGTTTTGAAAGATTCCCTCCAGAAAATCGGCGCATCGCTTCTCGATGAGAAGCCGATCGTGAAGATGCAGCTCCAGTATCCGATTTTGAAGGAGCAGTTCGCGTTTCAGGCGGTACTGTATTTTACCGCACCCGAAGAGACGATCACGATACTCCAGAACGATCTCAATCTCAATAAAGGAGTTATCCGGTACGTGGTGAAAATTCCGAGACACTCGGAAAAAGACGAGTCGAGAACGGGTTTATCCGAGAGAGGAGGTCGCGAACGGGGGAGATTTACATCGTCTCACGAACTGCGCGAAACGAGAAGATCCGAGATGCTTACCAACGAGGCGCTTGAGAAGAAAATAGAGGAGATTCTTCAATAATTGTGGTATTATAATAAAAAGGGTGTATTTATCCCGTTAGAAGCCGCGATCGCGTCTTGTAACGAGAGATTAAAATATATATGAAGACCAGTCGCAACAACAAAAATTACAAGTCAGATCGTCCGATCGCGATCTGCTTCTAACGGGATGAAATCAAAGAAACAATGCTTTTTTTGCTCGCAGAATGCGAGAGAGATCGATTTTCACGACGTCGAGATGCTTAAGCGTTTTGTCTCAAGTCAGGGAAAGATCATCGACCCGAGACATACCGGTCTTTGTGCGAAGCATCAGCGCCGGCTTGCACAGGCCGTGAAACAAGCGAGGATTATGGGATTTCTGCCCTTCGTGGCGCGATAGTTCCACACCTTCATGTCGTTCGATATCCTGATTTTTAACGCCATCCACGGGCTTGCGGGGTGGTCGGGAACGCTTGATGCGGCGGGGGTTTTCTTCGCCCAGTACCTCCCTTACCTTCTTCTGATTCCTCTTGTGGTGTTTCTCTTTAAGGCAAAAACGCCGAAAGAGAGACTGTACACTTTTCTTTTTTGGGCGCTCACCGCGCTTCTTTCAAGGGGAGTGATAACGGAGATAATCAGATTTTTCTTCCCGAGAGAGCGTCCGTTCGGGGCGTTCGGATTCACTTCTCTTATTTCCGAGTCCGGAGCGTCATTTCCTTCGGGTCATGCGGCGTTGCTTTTCGCAATCGCACTCGCGGTGTTTACGGTAAATAAAAAATGGGGATGGTGGTTTCTTGGACTCTCTTTTTTGAACGGAGTTGCGCGAATATTCGTCGGGGTTCATTACCCTTCCGATATCATAGGAGGATTCCTTGTCGCGCTTATCTCCCTCGTTATTGTGACCCGCATACTTTTTATTAATCCCTCCCATATTGAGAAGAAAAATATCCCTCCTCCGGAAGAAGATTGCGATTCACATGAATCCCTCACATAACACATGAAGGTGAGGGTAAAACAGAGAATCAAAACAATCCAGTTATATAGAAAAAGGGTCGCTTAATAGATTAGCTATGTGAGGGATGAAAGCGAAGCGATACAAGAGTTATAATACAGAACTCGCAGAGACGCTTCGAAAAGGTGCGGTAGGGATCTTCCCGACCGATACGCTCTACGGACTCGTTGCTTCCGCACTCTTACCCGATGCGGTGAGAAGAGTATATGCGTTAAGGAAGAGAAATCCGAAGAAGCCTTTTATAATCCTCATTCATAATCCTGCCGATGTCGCGCGCTTCGGGGTTCGTGTCGGCACAACGGAGCGTACGATAGTAAAGAAGATGTGGCCGGGGAAGGTGAGTATTGTTCTTCGTTCCTCCGGAACAAAATCACGATATCTCCGTGCCGGAGGGGCAACGCTTGCGTTTCGCGTTCCCGCTTCGAGGACGCTTCGAACCTTCCTTCGGAAATCAGGTCCGCTTGTGGCTCCGAGTGCGAATCCGGGAGGAAAAAAACCGGCGTACTCAATCAAGGAAGCCGAGCGATATTTTGGCGATCGCGTCGATTTTTACTGCGACAAAGGGAGGCTTTCGGGGAAGGCCTCGATGCTTGTTTCCATAATAAGGGGCCGGATAGAGACCTTACGAAAGTGATTTTCGGCCCCCAGTTGCGCGGGAAAGCGCCTTATGGTACAGTAAATCCAGCCAGGAGATGGCTTTTATTTTCGCCACAGTATGGAACGCATAAAAACATTTTTGAGCGAATCGCGTCAGGAACTGAAGCGGGTGAACTGGCCGCGAAAAGAAGAAACGACGCGTTATACGGTGTTCGTCATCCTTCTTTCGATAGGTCTTGCCGCCTTCCTCGGAATTCTCGATTTTCTCTTTATGCAAATTCTCCAGAAGGCCATCTTGTAGAACAGAAACATGTTGCTGAATACCCAGAAAAAAAGCGGGAACCAGGGACGAGCATGGTATGCGATACACACCTACTCCGGATATGAAGACGCCGTTGCGCGCTACCTGAAGCAGCGCGTCGAGTCCTTGAGTATGACGGATAAGATTTTTAACGTGATCGTTCCCAAAGAGACGAAGATCAAGATCAAGAACGGCAAGCGGCAGAAGACGGAAGAAAAGATCTATCCGGGCTACGTGCTCGTCGATATGCTGCTCGACAACGACTCGTGGTATATCGTAAGAAACACCCCGCGGGTAACCGGTTTTGTGGGAGCCGACAGCGCGACGCCGACGCCGCTTTCAAAAGAAGAAATAGACGATTTGATGCAGCGGATCGGAGAGGCGGAGCCGAAATTCAAAGTCGATCTGAAAGAGGGCGAGATAGTGAAGATTACCGACGGTCCCTTCAAGGAACAGGAAGGAAAGGTTGCGGAAGTCGATGAAGAACACGGAAAAGTGAAGGTACTCGTTCCGATTTTCGGAAGGGATACCGTGGTCGAATTAGATTCATTACAGGTAAAACGATTATAACAATCACATGGCAAAACCGATTAAAGCGATGTTGAAACTGCAGATCAAGGCGGGAGAGGCGAATCCCGCGCCGCCGATCGGTCCCGCACTCGGACAGCACGGCGTGAATATTCAACAGTTCTGTCAGCAATTCAACGAGGCGACGAAGGATATGCGGGGAGATGTCATCCCTGCGGAGATCACCGTCTACGAGGACAGGACATTCGATTTCAAACTGAAAACCTCGCCTGCTTCGGCGCTCTTGAAGAAAGCGGCTGGCATCGAGAAGGGTGCCGCCGAGTCGGGAAAGAAGGTTGCGGGAAAGATCACGAAGGCGGACTTGCGGCAGATTGCGGAAAAGAAGATGATTGATTTGAACGCAACCGACGTGGAAGCTGCGGAAAAAATCATCGCAGGTACGGCGAAAAACATAGGAATCGAGATAGTGGATTAGTCGTTGTAAATTCTCTCCTCTCATCAACCGACTTTCCGCTCGGATATCTTTTAATTCGTTCGTCCTCATACGCAACGGAATTCAACAAACTCAACCTAAAGGGATTCGAACAGTGTTGAATTCCTGCTCCTT